>CP066552.1:4500000-4743928 GCA_016415585.1 Pectobacterium carotovorum
TATTCTGAACCGTGTTGCCCGCGTGGGTGCCATGCATGCAGGCAAAGGCCCGACACCGCCGGCCGGTCGTCCTCAACCGGGCCAGGGAAAAGCACCGACATCACCGGGCAAAACCATCAAGCACAAAAGTTTTCTCGGTGCGCTGGCTGGGGCTATCGCAGGGGCGGTTGTAGCAGCCGTAGCCTTTGCCGCAGCGGCTGCCGTGGCGGGTGCCATTGCCGTCGCTGTTGTCGGGACGGGCGGCATGGGGGCGGCGCTGGTGGTGGGTGCCGTCAAACTGGCGGTGGGGTTTGGTGCAGTCAGCCTGCTAGGGGGGCTGATTAGCAGCGTCTCCAGCAAAGTTTCTGCCATGGTAGACAGCGGCGCCCCGCCGTTTGGGCCCGTCGATTCTGGCTCAGACACCGTGTTTGCGGAGAAAAAGCCCATTTCCCGTGCTGAGGTTGATACGGTAGCCTGCACCAAACACAACTCGCCCCAGTTGATTGCGCAAGGCAGTGAAACCGTCTACGTCAATGGCTCGCCAGCAGCACGTATCGACGATAAAACCGTCTGTGGTGCCACCATCAAAGAAGGGGCATCCACCGTCTTTTTTGGCTCCGGTCAGCAAACCTGTCTGGATATTAGTGACGAATTCAGCTGGTGGGAAAAAGCGCTGCTGATAGCCGTGGAATTTCTGGTACCGCCCAGCCGGGGCATGTTCAAAGGGCTAGGGAAGCTATTTACACGTGGGCCAACCGCGGTGCTCAAAGGCATTCGCATGGGGGCGTTAAGAACGGCGGTGGGGCTACGGAGAGCGGCTCGGTGTGCCAGCAAAGGGTTTAAAAATAGCAAAGGGTTGGCACGTATTAAGGAAGCCACTCGGGGCTTTCTAAAAGATCCGGTCTATATTCCCAGCGGGGATGTGATCGAGATGCGTCTGGATCTCGAACTGGGGCAAACACTTCCTCTGCTTTTTGAGCGCACTTACCGCTCTGCCGCCACCCATACCGGCCTGCTAGGACGCGGCTGGTATGACACCTGGAGCGAAGCCGCATACGTCAGCCACGACGGCCTGAATACCCACGTCGTTATCACGCTGGCACAGGGATACGACATTGATTTCACCTTCCATCAGGATGTGCAGGCGGTATTTTGTCCGCTCTATCCGGCCTTTACTCTGCATCGGCGGGCAGAGGGATTTAGCCTGTGGGATCGTGACAGCCTCACCTGGCGTGAGTTCGATGTGCCTCAGGGCGATCGGCTGCTTCTGTCGTCCGTACGCGATCCGCACGACAACCGCATTACCCTGATCCGCGATCCAAAAGGCTATCTGCGCAAGATGCAACACAGTGATGGTATCGAGCTGCTGCTGGTATGGCGGGGAGATTATCTACACCAGATACAGCGCATTGATGCCGGACAAAAAACCATACTGGCCGAATACCGGCAGGATGAACAGGGGCGACTGATTGAGGCCGATGCCACCCATGCCTATCACCTGTTCTACGACTATGACAACGAAAACCGACTCACGCGCTGGCATGACAACGACCAGACCTGGGCGCGTTACGAGTATGACTATCAGGGTCGCTGCGTTTACACCACCTGTGCTGACGGCTACCTGACCGCGCGTTTTGACTATCTCGATGACCGTGTGGTCATGACCGACGGATTAGGTCAGCGCAGCGAATTTGGTTTCAACGCGCTATCGCTGATGAGCTGGGAAAAATCTCCGTTAGGGCACGTCACCCGCTACAACTACGACGACCACGGCAACCTGTTGCGTGAGATTTCCCCCGCAGGTCGGGTGGTTGAATTCACCTATCTGGACGATAGCGGTCTGGTCAGCACCTTCACCGATGGCAGCGGCCACACCTGGGCCTATGACTATGATGACGCGCAGCGGTTATGCGGCATCACCGACCCGCTCGGGCGCGTCTGGCAATGGGCGTTCGATGAGGCCGGTAGCCCAGAGACACTCACCGGGCCGGATACCCGTGAAGTACGGTTCACCTGGAACCGACACGGCCTGCTGACACAGGTGAGCGATCAGGCGGGCGAGGTTCAGGCACGGCTGCGTTACGATCATCGTCAACGGTTGCTGAGTGCCAGCGATGCGCTCGGGCGTACCCAGCAGCTACGCTATGACCAGCAGGACAGAGTCGTGCAGTGGCAGCGGCCAGACGGAGCACAATTCCGTCTGGGATACCGCCGTGCAAGCTGGAAGCTGCCGGAGCAGCTGATACGCCCCGACGACAAACAAGAACAACGCCAATACGACAAGCATAACAACCTGCTGAGCACGGTGGACGGCAACGGGGCACTGTGGCAGCAAACCTACGGCCCCTTTGACCTGCTCACATCCCGTACCGATGCCGAAGGCCGCACCTGGCGTTACGAGTACGACAAAGAGAGCCAGCAACTGATCGCCGTTGTCGCCCCGGACGGCAGCCGCTGGCAATGGTGGCTGGATGCCGATGCGCGGGTCATCCGCGAGCGGGACATGGCGGGCACCGACACCCACTACACCTATGACGAAGACGGCAACTGCATCGCCATCCGTAATGGCGAAGGCGAAACCCGCCACTTCCTGTATGACGGACGCGGGTTGCTCATCAAAGAAACCGCACCGGACGATACCCTGCACTACCGCTATGACGCGGCTGGCAGGCTTATCGAAGTCACCTCCGCAACCAGTCATGTACAGCTAGAGTATGACCTCCGTGACCGGGTGGTGCGGGAGTGGCTGAACGGCTCGCTTATCACCCGACAGTTTGATGATACCGCACGCACCGTAACGCGAACGCTGACCGGAGAAAACGAAGGTGACGACGCGCTGACCAGTACTTTCGTATACAGCGCGGCGGGTGAACTGCGGCAGGTGCAGTTGCCGGATGGCGCAGAGCTCACCCTTGCTCATGATGCCGCCGGGCGCGAGGCCTCCCGTTCAGGCGGTGAGTTCCTACAGCAGAGGGAATATGACGTGATGGGCAGGCTGACCCGTGACATGAGCGGTCAGCAACAGGACGGGCGTCTGCACGCCTCACAGACGCGGGAATATCGGTATGACGGCGCGGGCAATCTGGCCGGTGCCCGCCATAGCCGCGAGGCGGCAGGTTACAAACTGGACGCGACCGGACGGGTGCTGTCCGTCCTCAGCGGTGGCGCAGGCCGCACGGTGGAAACCGACGAAGCTTACCGCTACACCCGCAACGGCCTGCCGCAGGATACCGCCCGACTCACCGAGTGGCAGGCGGGCAGGCTGACTCAGCACGACGACACCCATTACCAGTACGACAAAGCCGGACGACTCATCCGTAAACAGGTGGTTCAGCCGGGCTACCGCCCACAGGTCTGGCACTACCGCTGGGACAGCCGTAACCAGCTCCGGGTTGTCGACACCCCGACGGGCCAACGCTGGTTCTACCGCTACGACCCGTTCGGGCGACGCACCGGCAAACGCTGTGAGCAGACGCAGGAGGAACTCCGTACCCTGTGGGACGGCGACCAGATAGCCGACGTGCGTCACTACCGCAACGGGGCACTTGTGTCGAGAAGACACTGGGTACACAACGGCTGGGAGCTGCTGGTTCAGCAACGGCAGAATACTGACGGACGCTGGGAAACCGACTTTGTCACCAGCAGCCAGAACGGTGAACCCCAGGCCGTCTTCAATCCGCAAGGCGAACTTCGCTGGCGGGCACCGAAAAGCACCCTCTGGGGGCTGCGGCAGAGCCATCTTGAGGAAAATATCGACCCAGGCCTTGGCTTTGCCGGACAGTACCGTGACACCGAAAGCGGGCTATGTTATAACCGTTTTCGGTACTACGACCCAGCAGGTGGATGTTATGTCTCGCCGGACCCGATAGGGATAGCGGGGGGTGAGAACAATTACGGGTATGTGCCGAATCCGAATACGTGGGTTGATCCGTTTGGGTTGGCGGGATGCTCTACCACTCTTGGTAAGAACATGATGCAGGGAATGGGATTGTCTCGTTCTAGTAAATGGAGTGGTTATCAGGCACACCATGTAATACCCAAAGAACTAGCTAATCATCCTGCGTTGAAGAAAATTAACTATTATATTGATAATGCCAATAATGGCATTTTTCTTCGTAAAGTGGATGACGGTGTGAGTACTATGGCGAGGCATCAGGGTAACCATCATGGATATACAGATGCTATACGCGGAGCTTTAGATAGAATAGATCTTAATCAATCTGTGAGTTCTATTTCAAAGCAAGTGACTCAAATCCAAAATGCAGCCAAAAAAGGAATGATGGATGGTATGCCTATTCGGTCTAAAGATATGTGGAATGCAGACATCTTTGGTAAGGACATAGGCCAAGTTGGTAGGCAGAGGGTGTTTGAGTTATGGCAAAACATATTAAGGTGATCAAATGAATGATAAAGTTGAATTTTATATGGAACCTATTAGATTTTTTAAGAACTCGCTGTTTTTATCAGGTTCTAAAATAGCCTTATCTGAATATAGTATGATTATAAAAAAAGATGATGCTCTGAGATTATTTTTTAGCCAGGATGTACCTTCGGATTATTGTATTTGGGATGACTTTTTTTCCGGTCAGGTATCTGATCTGATACTGGACAAAAACTATAATTTGGCGCAAGAGGATATAATTAAGGCAATCAGGTCTGAGGGCAATGATACTCTAAAAGAAAATATAAGAAAAAGGAAAGAGTATCTTTTGAGGAAAAAGGCAGGGCTAGCCGATAATTCTGAATATGATAAATTTGTTAAAGAAGTAGATGATGAATGTAATTATATTTTAATGATGGTTAGTGTGCAGCGATATCTGAAAGGGGAGAAAGTTAAAAATAAACTCGAAGAACTCTTTGATATTTTCAAAACAGGTGTTTTACCCTGTGGCGTGAAAAAAAACTCTAATGAGATAGTTGTTTTTGATCCATCTATACTGAGGTCAGGTTAACTCCTCGATCATAGGGTGTATTATAGCAAGAAGGTGTAATTATCCTAATAGGTTGTAAAGCTGTACGCGATAAAACATGTATTGTGCTTCACTAATTTATCCACCCTATTATTCCGAGTTGTCAGCGGGGCAGACGCAACCACTTCAGAGTGGTGTATACCCTGAATAGCAAACACTACGACCAGACACATATGGTATTCACAACCCGTGGGATAGCGACCAGGTAGTAGAAGTGTGCTATCACCGCAACGGTGAACGCGTTGCCCGCCGACACTGGGTACACAACGGCTGGGAGCTGCTGGTTCAGCAACGGCAGAATACCGACGGACGCTGGGAAACCGACTTTGTCACCAGCAGCCAGAACGGTGAACCCCAGGCCGTCTTCAATCCGCAAGGCGAACTTCGCTGGCGGGCACCGAAAAGCACCCTCTGGGGCCAGCGGCAGAGCCATCTTGAGGAAAATATCGACCCAGGCCTTGGCTTTGCCGGACAGTACCGTGACACCGAAAGCGGGCTATGTTATAACCGTTTTCGGTACTACGACCCAGCAGGTGGATGTTATGTCTCGCCGGACCCGATAGGGATAGCGGGTGGAGAAAGCAACTACGGGTATGTTCAGAATCCCAATGAATTAATAGACCCATTAGGGTTAGCTGGATGTAGTAAGTACTTAAAAGGGTGGGGAAGAGGAAAAGCTGGATTTGAGAACTTCTGGAATAACTCGACACAGAAGCAATTCATGAACGCATGGAGTAATCCAAAGTTTAAAGAAAATATCATGGATCGACTTCGTAAAGCCGGTGGTTCAAAAGGCGGGGGTTTTCATGAATGGTTACCTGTCTCTCAAGCTGACAAATTTAAACAAATGGGTGTTTCATTTAACGACTATATGAAGTGGAGGACACCGACTGGCCAAGTTAAGTTCTTGGACGATCTTGGTGTTATGGGGACACATACTCTGCCACATAGCGGTGGTGTTACGACCCAGTCGTCATTAGCCCACAGTGAACTTATTAAAATTGCAGGTAAAGCCACGGATATAAATAGTTATCTAAATGCTGTGAGAAAATGGTCTAGTAAACGACTTCCATTTGGTCCATTTGATCTTCCATTTTAATTATAGGTGTTGAGATAATGAGTAAGGAAAAATACGCTATTTGGTATTCTGTTTCGACGAATTATGAAGCTATCATGGATAACTTCGCTATCAATGATAACGAATGTAAATTTGAAAGAGATTTTCATTTAAAAAACAGATTCATAGACTACGACCATGCAATTATTATATGGTATGGAAAAGAACAAGGAGAACTAGGTAACTTATCTAGAGAAAAAAATATAAATATTGAAGAGGGATTTGATTTTATAACATCTAAAGTATCTCTCCTTTTGGATAAGAAAGATGTTGATAAGATAAGCTATCTTTTTGCTTTGCCTGATTTTGAATATGAAGGTAAAGTAAAATCTAATGATACACTTCGCTTCGGCGGCCATATAACTTGTGAGCGGCCAAATAGTAGTTGGCTTGACGAAATACTGAGCGATATGTAAGAGCATTCAGAGCCGGAAGATCCTCTTTGGATCTTCCAAATTTTCGATGTCAGAAAATGAAAAAGTATAACTGCCACACAAAATGAGATTAGTGTATTGAAGAAACTCATCATGTAAACTAAATTTCCTTGCAATGATTCCGAGTCACTGCAATATGCAGGAAATTACGCTATTAATTCATTCTTCAATAAAATAATCGAAGTTGATCATCTTGATTAGCATGAGAAAAAATTTACAGAAAAATAAAAATCAATAAATTAAACAGGCATTAAAAAATCATTCAATTAATATATTTATCCATTTTAATTGGAATTAAATTTCCATATAAAATTAGCAATTAAATATATAATTTAATGTTATTAAAACAAAATATCGATTAAATTAATATCAGAAACGATCTCAACGATTCTTCCGGCTATTTTATTTTCATCGCCAGCTAAAGATTAATCTCGGTCTCAATAATCAATCTACCCCGCTCCACCGTCACGGTGATCGGCATCCCGGTCATAAACCCGACTCCTCCAGCCAGCGGCCTTTAAGGTTAATCGCGGACGGCGGGTTAGGCCTGCCGTTTTACTCGTCTCATTCTGAGACTCGCCTTTGCGGGCCAGCTAAAGCTGTTCAAACCTGTTATAACAGGTTTGTGTGGGCGTATCCCACCGTGTAGTAACGTGCTGTTTTAGTTGTTTTATTTACTATGACACCTGGCGTTACGAGTACGACAAAGAGAGCCAGCAACTGATCGCCGTTGTCGCCCCGGACGGCAGCCGCTGGCAATGGTGGCTGGATGCCGATGCGCGGGTCATCCGCGAGCGGGACATGGCGGGCACCGACACCCACTACACCTATGACGAAGACGGCAACTGCATCGCCATCCGTAATGGCGAAGGCGAAACCCGCCACTTCCTGTATGACGGACGCGGGTTGCTCATCAAAGAAACCGCACCGGACGATACCCTGCACTACCGCTATGACGCGGCTGGCAGGCTTATCGAAGTCACCTCCGCAACCAGTCATGTACAGCTAGAGTATGACCTCCGTGACCGGGTGGTGCGGGAGTGGCTGAACGGCTCGCTTATCACCCGACAGTTTGATGATACCGCACGCACCGTAACGCGAACGCTGGCCAGAGAAAACGAAGGTGACGACGCGCTGACCAGCACCTTCAGCTACAGCGCAGCGGGTGAACTGCAGCAGGTGCAGTTGCCAGACGGCGCAGAGCTCACCCTTGCTCATGATGCCGCCGGGCGCGAAGCCTCCCGTTCAGGCGGTGAGTTCCTACAGCAGCGGGAATATGACGTGATGGGCAGGCTGACCCGTGACATGAGCGGTCAGCAACAGGACGGGCGTCTGCACGCCTCACAGACGCGGGAATATCGGTATGACGGGGCGGGCAATCTGGCCGGTGCCCGCCATAACCGCGAGGCGGCAGGTTACAAACTGGACGCGACCGGACGGGTGCTGTCCGTCCTCAGCGGCGGCGCAGGCCGCACAGTGGAAACCGACGAAGCTTACCGCTACACCCGCAACGGCCTGCCGCAGGAGACCGCCCGACTCACCGAGTGGCAGGCGGGCAGGCTGACTCAGCACGACGACACCCATTACCAGTACGACAAAGCCGGACGACTCATCCGTAAACAGGTGGTTCAGCCGGGCTACCGCCCACAGGTTTGGCACTACCGCTGGGACAGCCGTAACCAGCTCCGGGTTGTCGACACCCCGACGGGCCAACGCTGGTTCTACCGCTACGACCCGTTCGGGCGACGCACCAGCAAACGCTGTGAGCAGACCAGTGAAGACATCCGCTATCTGTGGGACGGCGACCAGATAGCCGACGTGCGTCACTACCGCAACGGTGAACGCGTTGCCCGCCGACACTGGGTACACAACGGCTGGGAGCTGCTGGTTCAGCAACGGCAGAATACCGACAGACGCTGGGAAACCGACTTTGTCACCAGCAGCCAGAACGGTGAACCCCAGGCCTAGGCTGTGTCCCATAACTATTTTTTGTACAATACGAAGCATAGTTTAACCACAAAAAGTCCTTCAATTTGGCTCGTTACGATTTCCCTGATGATGCATGGTTGCTGATTGCCGCCACCTGAGAACGGTTCTGCTAAAGGAGGTCGGCCTTATCTTGCGCACAGGCGTGTCATGAATGGCATATTTTGGGTTCTTTGTTCTGGAGCACCGTGGAGGGATTTACCCGAACGCTATGGTCACTGGATAAACGATTTACAACCGCTTTAATCGATGGTCAAAAACTGGAATAATGAACAGCCTTTTCAATAAGCCACTTCAAATTCTGGATGAAAAATCACTGATTGACTGGGATGTCATCGCGCTTGATGGCAGTAATATTCGAACCCTGAAAGCCGCGGCGGGAGCCAAAAAAACATCCCGATGAACTCGACGATCATGGGCTGGGTCGCTCTCGCGGCAGCTTTGGCACCAAAATCCATCTGGCGACAGATGGCACCGGATTGCCATTAAATTTCTGTCTGAGTGGTGGGCAAGCCCACGAAAGTCAGTATGCAAAAGATTTGCTCAACCGAGTTGGTGTTATTCGTAAAAGTGGGTGCCTGAAATCGCGTCCAAAAGCGATACTGGATACTCAGGGAAAAGTCTTCTTATTTATTTGAAGATTAAGGGAATAAAGCCAGTCATCCCTTTTAAACGGAATGAGAAGGCCAGTCAGGATAAACGCAGAAAACTCAATACACGGTTGTACAAAAAACGTAATGTTGTGGAGCGCAGCTTTGCGGGATTAAAAGAAAATCGTCGCATCGCTACACGCTCAGAAAAAACAGCAAAAAATTATCTGAGTATGCTTAAACTGGGGGAGATCCGGTTATTTTTGAAAAGGCTGTTAAGTTAAGGGACACAGCCTAGAGTAAAATTACCTGATGAGAGAGTCCCAAACAAACCTCGTATAGTAAGCAAAACGCCAAAAGGGAAATGTAAGTCATGATAGATGAGTTGAAAATAAAATGGATTGACAATAAATTACCAGGCCTAGATTTAGTCATTTTTGAATCTGGAATTGTACAATATATAAATATATATTTTATTGAAAATGATTCGTTATTACATTCCTTTAAGAAAGAATATTTTATATCATATGGTGAAAGATTAACCTTCAATGAGCTTGTTAGTAGTCACGATGAAATATGGTCTGAAGTTCAAATTAACAATAGACTATCAGTCAATGAAAATAATATTTTTCTCTGTGGAGAGGGAGAAATGGGAAATGAAGGATTTATTGTTAAAACAGATATAAATAACAATATAAAAATGATAATTCACTCAACAACATCTAACCCATTCATAGAAATAAGAAGAATAAAAGACAGCATTTACTTTAAATCAACGGCAAATTTTCATGTTGTTGTTGATTTATTATCTGATGATATCAAGATCTGCAATGAAGATATTTAATGTCATTAAAAGTCATATCACCTTGCTATCAAACATATCGTTTGATATTGGATTTAATACTAAATACAAAGTCTACTCACGTTACTGGTCTTAAACTCATATACGGGCAGGATATTGAATTTTTTTTGACGTTCTAATTAATTGAAAAGAAACTGTCGATATTAGTTAGAGATAAAGCTGGAAGTGATCGTAAAACGATCACTTCCAGCTTTATTTTATCGACCCTGTAAATAATTCTGTGTAACTGCCACCGTATTTTTGTCATGTGAGTCTCCTCTGTTACTGAGTTTACTCACTTAGCCACGTCTCCACTATTGCTGGGTAGGAGCAGACAACAACGGCTTTAGCTCAAATCCACGTCTTTAGTGCCAAACAGCCAAGTAATTACAAATCCAGCCAGGTACGAAATAACAATCCCGACCACGTACACCACCATGCCAGCAAATATCCCCTGCTGGGATGTCATCAAAGGAATGGAGACCAGACCTGACGGGCCAAAGACGGTATTCAGACCGACCGGCAGCCCCATCCATGCGACCAAACCGATAAAGAAGCCGCCCACTCCACCACCGATGCAGGCCGTGACGAACGGCTTCAGGCGCGGCAGCGTCACGCCATAAATCAGCGGCTCACCAATTCCCAGCAGGCCAGGAATGATCGCTCCTTTAATTTGCGTTCGCAGCACCGACCCTTTTGGCGAGCGCACAAACAGCGCCAGCGCAGCGCCCACCTGCCCTGCTCCAGCCATTGCCAAAATCGGGAACAGGGAGTTAAAACCCTGCGCATCCATCAACGCGAAATAGACCGGTACAAAACCCTGGTGAATGCCGAACACCACGGCAATCAGGAACAATCCTGCCAGAATGGCGGTGCCAAACGGATTACCGTTGAGATGCAGGAACAGCCAGGACATGCCTTTAAACAGCTCGCCGCCTACTGGCATAATCACCACGAAGGTGATCGCCCCAGTAATAAGTAGCGTGAGGGTCGAGGTGAGGATCATATCCAGATTATCCGGAACGATCTTACGTACCTGGCGCTCGACCCACGCTCCGAGAATACAGGCCAGCAGCACACCAATAATGTTCCCGCGTGGGTCGATAACCAGCCCGAAGAAGGTATCCATGCCCGCGTAATACCCCACCGTGCCCTCCGGCACATAACGCAGGATAAACAGCGATGCGATGATTGCACCGTTCACCCCTGTGCCGCCAAACGCTTTCTGGGTATTAAAGCCGATAAGAATGCTCAGGAAGGTAAACAGACCGATGCTGAACACCTTCATATAAGCGATGAGCTGCGTCAGCCAGACCGCGGGGGCAACGCCCTCCACCACCAGCGTTTGTTGCAGCAACGTGGCAATCCCCAGCATCAAACCCGCGGCGATAAAACCCGGAATCAGCGGCGTAAAAATGGTGGCAAATTTAGTCAGGAAGCTATGCACCGCGCTGTTCTGTTTCGCCTTCATCTGCTGCTTGTTCTGACTGGCAAGTTTACTCAGATCGGCATTTTCATCCGTCTGCGGCATGGCCTGTTCACCGGCTGTCAGCATCACGTTCATCAGTTCGCTGGCAGTTTGCGCCTTGCCTGGGCCAAGAATGATTTGTAGCTGATCTTCGCTGTTGACGACCCCCATTACCACAGGGATTTTCTTGAGCTCCTCATGCTGCACGCGCTCACGGTCTTTAAGCGTCAAACGCAGGCGTGTCATACAGTTGCCGCACACTAGGATGTTTCCACTCCCACCGGTAAGACGCAAAATCTGTTCGATGGTCGAGCCGGTGATTTTTGCCATAGCTAACTCTTTATCTCTTGTAGCGCTTCACGAATAAATCCCTGATTTTTGCTTAACAGCGCGCCCGCATCTGCCGCAGAAAGACCGCTAAGTATCATCAGAATGGCTGTTTTACAGTGACGATTGCAGGCATCTAGCGCCTGTGCCGCTTCTTCCAGGCTGCAATCCGTTGCCTCAACCACAATGTTTAACTGCCGCTGGAGCAGTTTGGCGTTAGTCGCTTCCACATCCACCATCAGGTTGCCAAATACTTTTCCGCTGCGAATCATGGCACCAGTAGTAATCATATTAAGAACGAGCTTTTGCGCCGTGCCCGCCTTCATACGCGAGGACCCAGTCACGACTTCCGCGCCGACAAGCAGTTCAATGGCAATATCCGCCGCCTGGCTCATTTCGCTGTTCGGGTTACACGAGATAGCCGCAACGGTTGCGCCAAGGCTTTTCGCATAGGCCATGGCGCCCAGCACATACGGCGTGCGTCCGCTGGCAGCAATACCCACGAGTACGTCACGCGAGTTGAAATTGAGATTGCGCAGATCCTGCTCGCCCATTTCGCGGTTGTCTTCAGCGTTTTCTACTGCCTGCAAAATGGCCGGGTACCCGCCAGCAATCAAACCAACCACCTGTTCGCGCGGTGTGCCATAAGTTGGCGGGCATTCACTGGCATCCAAAATCCCGAGTCGCCCCGATGTACCCGCACCGCAGTAAATAAGCCGCCCACCGCAGGCAAACGCCTGTACCACCCGATCGACAACCTGCGCGATTTGCACAAGTGTGGCTTCTACCGCCTCCGGCACTTTTTTATCTTCACGGTTTATCACCGCAAGCATGTCGAGCGTTGGCAGAACATCGATTTCCTCGCTGGCTGGGTTGCGGCTTTCGGTAACCAACTGACTTAAAATAATCTCCATCGGGGCTTCCATTTCGTTGTGTTATCAACAATGTTAAGGCGTTATTTATTCAAGAAATGTGATAATTATCACGAGAAATTGTATTCCAGCTCAGTCAAGGCGCTGGAATAAGTGCAAAAAAAAACCACCAAGGAAACAATTAAAATAATTAAATACAATAAATTACCAAAATCGAATCGCCCCCCCTACACTGGAATAATATATTCCCCTCAATGGAGAATTTTTGATGTCTGTCCTTAACGAAATCACCTGGTTACTGCCAGAGTTGGCTGAAAACCAGCAAAAGATAGCCAGATATATTCTGAATAATCCCGAAAAAATTCTGGCATTATCCTCTTCTCACTTTGCAGAAGAGATCGGCGTTAGCCAGTCTTCGGTGGTGAAGTTTAGCCAGAAGATAGGCATGAAAGGTTATCCGGCTCTGAAGCTGGCAATCAGTGAAGACCTGGGTCGCAATGATCTCTACAAAACTTTTCCTCACAAAGCCCTGCATAACGCCATCTCTTCAGAAGACACCTTAATGGTGATGGCACACAAGTTAGCTCATGAGAAAACGGCAGCAATAACCGAAACCACACAGCGATTAAACTTCCCGGTTTTTAAAAAAGTGGTTGAGCTGATCAATACAGCACACCGTGTGCAAATAGTCGGCATCTGGGGTTCGGGTCTGACAGCCAAAGATCTGAGCTATAAATTACAAAAAATCGGTATTCTCAGCCTCGCCGAAGCCGATCTACACGTTCAAATCGCCACCGCCATGACCCTGACACCTAACGATGTGCAAATTGTTATCTCCTTCAGCGGGGCAAGAAAAGATATGCGTATTGCCGCCACGATGGCGAAATCTCAGGGAGCAAAGATCATCGTCATTACCGGCGATAAAAGCACGTCGTTGGCAAAACTGGCGGATTATGTGCTGGAAAGTATCTCCGAGGAGAACCAATGGCGCAGCTCGTCTATTTCTTCACGTACCGCGCAGAACACCGTGACTGATTTAATCTTCCTTGCACTGATGCAGCAGCGAAAAGAAATCGCTAGACCGAAAACGTTAAATGTAAGTATGACGATAAACAATCTAGATGACTAATATCATTATCAGGATAATTCTTACGAAAAAACTATCGATAAAATAATTAGATAACAAAATCCTTCAGCTATTATTCTCGATAAAGAAAGAATTATTCCTGTTAAAAGTCTTTATAAATAAGGCTAAGTAGATTTTTGGCTTCCTATGGAGTGCGCTACTATTCCTGAAATAGAAAAAATGACGAATCATTTATCTGTGATAATTATCACTTTACCATCCAAAATGAAACGTACAATTCGAAAAAGTATTATTCACGGAGACGAAAATGAAAAAGACACTGCCCTTGTTATTATTATTAAGCAGCAGTAGTTTCGCTGCTACATTTACCGACGCACAGCTAAAAAACCTCTGGCAATTCCCTAAAGAAAATGCAGAAAAGCTGGTGGCGGGAATGAGTTTTGAAGAAATGCTCGGACAAATGTTAATGATCGACATTCGTTCATGGAATGAAAATAACGAGTCTGAGAAAAAAACCTTTATCGAAATGAATAACACCGTCAGTAAAATGGTGAATGAGTTTCATCTTGGTTCGGTGATTCTGTTCCGGGAAAACCTCGTCACTACGCCGCAGACCGTGGCATTAATCAATAGCCTGCAAGCCTCGCGCAGCAATTTACCGTTGTTTATCAGTACCGATCAGGAAGGCGGATATGTGACCCGCTTGCAGGTCGGCACCGAGATGCCAGGCAATATGGCGCTGGGGGCAACAGGCTCGATGAAAATGGCCGAACAGGCTGGCAGCACGCACGGCGCAGAATTATCCAGTCTGGGTTTCAATTTCAACTTCGGTCCGGTCGTGGATGTGAACAACAACCAGAATAATCCTGTGATTGGCGTACGTTCCTATTCGGACGATCCACTGCTGGTAGGAACGTTAGCGCGTTCTTACATCGAGGGCATTCACCAGTACCCAGTACTGACCTCGCTTAAACACTTCCCTGGCCACGGCAACGTAACATCCGACACGCATTTTGCGCTGCCGAGCGTGAATACCGATAAAGCCTCATGGCATCAGACAGAGTTAAAACCTTTTATCGAAGTGATGCCATATTCCGATGCAATCATGACCGCGCACGTTGTGGTTCCCTCACTAGATGACGCTCAATTGATCAGCACCAGTGGCGAAAAAATTGGTACCCCAGCCACGCTTTCCACACCTATTCTCACCGGCATCTTACGCGAGCAGCTTCATTACAATGGTCTGATCCTGACGGATGCAATGGATATGGGGGCGATCGCCGGGAACTTCGATCAATTGTGGTCCATCAAACAGGCCATTCGCGCGGGTAATGATATCATCCTGATGCCACTTGAGATTAAAGACAGCGCGAGCATTCAAAAGCTTGGCGAGCTGTATGACTATTTGAAAACTGAAGCAAATAAAGATCCGCAGCTAAAAAAACGTATTCAAGAATCCGCCGAGCGAGTGGTTTACACCAAGCTAAACAAGCGTATTTCTGCAACACCGAAAAATGCCGCCAGCGCTGAAAAAATTGTCGCGTCACCCGCGCATAAGCAGCTTGAAAAAACGATATCCGAGCAGGCGATTACCTTAATTAAAAATGATAATGTATTGCCGTACGCGCTAAATAAATACAACAAGATCATGGTTTATTCAGATGAAAAACCGCGCAATGAACTGATAAAAAAGCATCTAAAACAGATTTCGGATGAGTTAAAAGTTAATTTATCCATCAAAGATGAGGTGGTTAAATTAGACAAAGACACGTTATCAGAACAGGAAATTAAAAAGCAGCTCGCCGGACAGAAATTTATTATCCTCACAACTTACAACCTGAAAAATAATCCTATAAATGCGCAGCGCATAATAGATATTGCTCGACAGGAAAACATTCCCCTGGTTGTTATCTCATCGAGAAATCCGTATGACATTGCGTATCTAAATGGTGTGCGTGCCAATATTGCTATTTATGGAATTACAGGTTTCGACGTCACGAATAACGTGCGCAACAGTCTGGAAACCAATATTCGCAGCGGCTTACGCACCCTATTCCAAGGACCTTCGGGGAAATCTGACGTTCTTGCAAGACCGAATGGTAAATTACCCGTCGATATTAGAACACCAGACAACAGCCAAATTTTATATCCACGCGGCTATGGCCTGACTACATTATAAAAAATAGGGTAGTTAAAAAATGAAGATGGTTGCAAGGGTAATGCTGTGCGGGGTCATCGGTCTCACCGGGTCAGCTATGGCCGACGAATATGAAAATGGCTATGACCAAGAGATTATTCGCCTTAACGAAAGAATCAGACAAATAGAAAAGGAAAAAAAAGAGAGTGAGGACAAACTCCAGTCAAAAGTATGGAATGTCGAAACCTATCTAGGCACCGAGCAGGAGATCGACAGCGACCATAACTGGAAATTTACCAAAGGGAGTATGGCGACCTCGCCGTATGTCGGCGCTTGGATATACCAGAATGATTCTTTGTGGCTGTATGACATGCAGTTTTTAAAAACATATCTGGATAACAACAAAGAGTATAACCGCACGCGCTGGCAGGCTGGGGTGACGCGCACGTTTCCTTTCATCATCGATGGTAAAACGGGTAATACCAAGCTGCGTCTTGGTTACCGTAATGACAACTGGCACTTCGCCTCAATAGATAACCCCGCTTTGGCTGCGCCAACCTATCAGGGCGATATTCGCAAGGGCGAAGAACGGCATGAATTCTGGATCCGCCCGCAGGCTTACTACAAATATTCAGACAGCGTGAGCTTTAATGCCAGTCTGTCGTTCCGCCTAATTGACCGCAAGCTCGATTACGCTCGCGCACACGGTGATTACGGTGTTTATAAGCGTGACAGGAGCCAAATTAACGAACATTTCGCCGGGGCGAATTTCGTCTTTACGCCGAAAAACTCGCTGTGGCTAAACTACCTTTATATCGACGAACAGCTAGTGAATACGCTCTATAACAAAGAGCATTTCTTGTGGGCAATTTATCGCAATAAATTCGATAACGGCTTGCTGTTAATGCCTTATACGCGCCTGGCATTAACTAAAGGGACACAAAGCTTCCGCAATTCGAGAAACGAAGAAATTGTTTATAAAGAAAAGGATCGCAGCCGTTATGGATTCCAGGCGATATATCCGTTCACCAAACAGACCTCCATTTTTGCCGACCTTTATTATCGTCCAGAGCTAACCTGGGTGAACGGCGATCGCACCAGCAATAATTTCTGGTTCTGGGCACTTGAACTACGCCATAACTTCTAACCTACAGCAGCAACTGCTAGGAGAAACAGGAAATGAAGCATTTCTTGCTGAGTTTATTATTCTTAATCGCCGCCGTAAGCCAGACTGCAATAGCCAGCGATATTGTTTTAGGCGCAGATATTGTTTTAGGCGTCGATCGGGAAGATATCTATGGGCCACAGCTTGCCAATAAGCGTGTAGGGTTAATGGTCAATCAAAGTTCGCTAAATAAGGAAGGCCAACACACCATTGATAAATTGCTGGGCGAACAGGATAAATATGGCTTTAAGGTGACGGCAATATTTTCCGTTGAACACGGTCTGCGCGGCAAAGCGGAAACCGGTTTGGGTGATAATAACTATACGGATGCCAAAACCGGCCTGCCGATAATATCGCTTTATGGCAAAGACGGAGATGGTCGCGCTCGCGCCCATCCTACCGAAGAGCAGTTATCCAATGTCGATATCGTAGTTTACGATTTGCAGGATGTGGGCGTGCGCTTTTATACCTACACCGTTTCCCTACACCACATGCTCGAAAGCCTGCAGCAGTATCATAAGCAGCTAATGATTTTCGATAGGCCAAACCCGCTCGGCAAATATGTCTACGGCCCGATTATGGAGGAGGAAAATATCTCTGGCATCGGCATGCACCCAGTGCCAATGGTACACGGCCTGACTTCTGGGGAATTCGCCCGCATGATCGTGGGTGAAGGCTGGCTGACACATTTCGATGACAGGAGCTGGAAGTCCTTCGGCAACAAGGCGTATCAGTTTCCTGAGCAGGATCTTAAGGTGATTGAGATGACGAATTACAGCCACGATGCGTCGTATTCACTGCCAGTTCCCCCCTCTCCTAACCTGCGCAGAGACCTGTCGGTCCAGCTCTATCCATCCCTAGGATTGTTTGAAGCGACCAGCGTGAATACTGGCAGAGGGTCGGATCATCCATTTGAACAACTCGGCTTTCCGAACCGCCAATTCTACGTCAACACCTGCTACCACGTAGACGGCAATCAACAAAAATTAGGCTGGCCACAGGCTGGGAAAGAGGTGTGCGGCCAGCGGTTCAGCACCGCAGAGCTGGATTCTGTGAGGCCGACGATCCGTTATTTTGTCGACTGGCGCATGCGTTTTAAAGAGGCGGGATACGCAGTGGCGGTAACACCGGAACAAGAAGCAAATTATCTGGACTATCAGGAACAGGCGTTCTTACTGCGCCCCACTTGGCTTGCAAAACTCACGGGCACCAGCGAACTGCCTGTTTTGCTGATCGAAACCGACGAGAAAAAACTCACCCTAGATGAAACCGTCGCGTTTATTGAATCACACTGGCAATCGGGCATTGACAAGTATATGAAACTACGAGAGAAGTACAGAATCTATCACTAATCCCACGTTGACGTTTGGAGTAGAACAGGCTGCCCCATTTATGGGACAAGTAAACGTTAAGCCAGATACCAACGAAGGCACCGCGTAGCGGCATAATTCTCGGCAAAGGCCAAGGGTCACGGGGCGAGCAGCGCTTAAGTCGCCCCGTGTCGGGCGCGTGCTACGAGGTAGCATGAAAATAACGACATTACCGCGCACGAAACCGTCTCGGCGTCCGCATAAAATGGACGAAGAGACAGAGGAGCTGCTTTCTTAGAACAGTTTTTTCGCTGTATCCAGCCAATCGCCTTTGAAAGGACGCTTCATGTTCTCAATCGCATCAACGATGTCGTGGTGCACCATTTTCTCATTCTGGATACCGACACAGCGGCCGCCGTAGCCCTGCTGTAGCAGCTCAATAGAGTAGGCGCCCATGCGTGAGGCCAGAATACGGTCATAGGCAACCGGCGAGCCGCCGCGCTGAATATGGCCAAGTACGGTCGCACGGGTTTCGCGTCCCGTTTCTTTTTCAATGTATTTCGCTAATTCATCGACGTCGCACACCAGTTCGGTGATCGCCACAATCGCATGCTTTTTGCCTTTTTCGATGCCCGCTTTGATTTCACAGACCAGATCTTCCGGGCTGAATGGCACTTCCGGCAGAACGATGAACTCACAGCCGCCGGCAATCGCCGCCGCCAGCGTCAGGTCGCCGCAGTGGCGTCCCATCACTTCAACAATGGAAATACGCTGGTGTGAAGAGGAGGTATCGCGCAGGCGGTCAATCGCTTCCAGCACGGTTTCCAGCGCGGTAAAGTAACCGATGGTGTAGTCCGTACCCGCGACGTCGTTATCGATCGTGCCGGGCAAGCCGATACAAGGGAAACCCATTTCAGTCAGACGCTTGGCACCCATATAGGAACCGTCACCGCCGATAACGACCAGCGCATCCAGGCCGCGTCTTTTCATATTTTCCACGCAGACCTGACGCACCGCTTCATCACGGAACTGCGGGAAACGCGCGGAACCCAAGAATGTGCCGCCACGGTTAATCACATCCGATACGCTGTAGCGATCCAACTGCTCCATGCGATCTTCGTACAAGCCCTGATAGCCATCATAAATGCCATAAATTTCCAGCCCTTCCGATAGTGCAGCGCGAACCACACCACGAATTGCCGCATTCATACCTGGTGCATCGCCACCGCTCGTCAACACTCCGATTCTTCTAATCATGACAACCTCTGGACTTGTAGATGTAATTTTGCAGGATTCTTCTATCGTAAATTCACCGCCGCCGTGAAACAGGCAGCAACGCCTTATTCTTTTATTAGCATATTATAACAAACACCCGAAGCTGAATTGATTCAGGTCAGGCTAAATTGTGCATAAATTTTCATGGCGTATCACGTTTTTAACATAAAATGCTGAAACCTGGCCGACTACGCCGTCAATCTGCCACGCTGATTTTCCGGCACGGCAGAAACTGGATCCTGATGGATAATAATATCGGCACCCGGAAACTGTTCACGTAATGCCTGCTCCAGATCGTCTGCAATTTGATGTGCCTGTACCAGCGGCAGTGTGTCATCCATTTCCAGATGCAGTTGAATAAAGCGCGTTGGGCCGGAACGTCGGGTACGCAACGCATGTGCGCCGCGAATGCCCGGCCAGTTCACAATCACCTCAGCAATAGCGCGATGCTCGTCCTCTGGCAGGGCGCGATCCAACAGCGACTGCACGGCGTCATACCCCATGCGTAACGCGCTATATAAAATATAGCCGCCAATACCCAATGCAAACAGGGAGTCGGCGCGCGTAATGCCTTTCCAACTGAGCGCCAGCGCTACCAGAATCGCGCCGTTCATCAACAGATCGGACTGATAATGCAGCATGTCCGCACGAACCGCCTGACTGTGCGTACGCTTCACGACCCAGCGCTGGAACGATACCAGCAGCAGCGTGGCCACCAGCGCAATGAGCGTCACCCACATGCCCACTTCCGGCGCGTGCAGCGTCTGCGGCTCCAGCGAGTGTTGCAGCCCCGTCAGGATCAGGAACAGCGCCGAGCCAGAGATAAACATGCTCTGCGCCAGCGCGGCCAGCGATTCTGCCTTACCGTGGCCGAACGCATGTTCAGTATCCGCCGGTTGCAGCGAATAGCGCACCACCAGCAGGTTCACCAGCGACGCGGCGATATCCACCAGCGAATCAACCAGCGACGCCAGCAGGCTCACCGAGCCAGTGTGCCACCAGGCAAACACCTTCATTATGAACAGCACCAGCGCCACGGCCGTTGCGCTCACAGCGGCCAGCGTAACCAGACGCGCATAGTGTGGATTCATCATGCCCTCACGTAAGACGATGCCCTTACCTACAATAACTAGCTCAGGTCGTCGCTTGTATTCAGTTCGTTAATGACGTTTTTAACACACGGGAATAGCGGACAAACGTAAAAATACAGCACACGGTCGCCAGTATCGCCATCGCCGCGCCAATAAAGCCGATGTCAAGCAAACCCAAATGGACAATCACCTGATTGCCCAGCAGCGCACCGCCGCCGATCCCAATGTTATAAATTCCCGAATAGAGCGCCATTGCTACGTCGGTGGCATCCGACGCCAGCGTCAACACCTTGACCTGCATGCCCAGGCTTAGCGCCATAATGGCGATGCCCCAGACGATACACAGCGTCGACAGGCTCCAGCCGCTGAATGACAAAGGCAGCAAGAGCAGTAAACACACCGCCAGAAACGCGAACGAGACAATCAGGAAGCCCGCCGGATATTTGCTGCTGTAGCGGCTGAACAGCATGCTGCCAATGATGCCAGCACCGCCAAAAACCAGTAGCAAGATGGTGGTGAAATTTTCACTCAACAACGCCACTTTCTGGATAAACGGCTCAATATAACTGTAGGCGGTAAAATGCGCCGTCACGATCATCACAGTCAGGCCGTACACGCACAGCAGCGCCGGACGTTTAAGCAGGAGAGGCAAACTCTTCAACGAACCGGAATTACTGCTCGGCAGCACAGGCAGCAGCCGCATCAGGCCCAGCATAATTCCCGCAGCGATCAGACCAATAAGGACAAACGTCACACGCCAGCCCAGATACTGCCCGACCACACGTCCCAGCGGTAACCCTAGTACCAGCGCCAGCGCCGTGCCGGTCGCCAGCAAGCTTAATGCCTGCGCTTTTTTGTCCGCCGGTGCCAGACGCACCACCAGCGATGCCGTAATCGACCAGAACACCGCATGAGCCAGCGCCACGCCGATACGGGCGATAACCAGCACCCAATAGTTCCAGGCCAGACCGGACAACACATTGCTGACAGCGAACAGGATAAAGATTTTGATCAGCAGGCTGCGTCGCTCCATATCGCTGGACATCAGCATGCAGGGCAGCGACATCAGCCCAACCACCCAGGCGTAAATCGTGATGATCAGCCCAACCTGCGCGGCGCTCATGGAAAAGCTGGCAGCGATATCTGACAACAACGCGACAGGGGCAAATTCAGCGGTGTTAAAAATGAAGGCCGCCAGAGAAAGGCTGACGACGCGTAACCAGGCGGTCGAACGGGAAGAACGGGTCATGGTATTGATATCAAAAGTTAAAATAAAAGAATGCGCCCCCTGTCGTGGCAGAGGCTAACGCGATGAAGCAATGGTACAGGGAAAGTATGACATCACCGTGTAATCGGCGAGCGGCCAAAGGTGTTTCAGCGTGCTTTTATGAGGATGTCAGCCAAAAGCCTGAAGACAGGTAAGGGAACATTCATGAGCATCATTTTTGGTGCTCATATTCTACGCTTTACTACTCCCTTACGCTGTCTTTTTTCGCGCTTTTCTTGCTCTGCTTTGTATCCGGTTTCTATCGGGAAAATGGCGTTACGCCGTTGAAGACCGGCGTAGCACAATCGGTAACCCGTTTTGAAAACGCTGAAGCCTGTCGCAAAGAAAGACGATCCGCAGCAGGCTCTCCACTTCCGGCTGGGGTTGCGCTAAATAGTGCGACAACGCGTTTTCAACGAGCGTTAAGCCCAGCTCATTGGCCGTTTTCATGCTGTGTTGCAACTGCTCTCTTTGCGTTGAGGTTAAATGCCGGCGTCCGGTGCAGGCCTGCGCGTCCAGCACATCAATAATTGGGTGACAAACCCGCTGTACCAGCGTGGGCAAGGGACGCTGCGCCGTTTTACGCTGCTTTCTCTCCGCAAATAGCGTTTGAATATGGCTAATAAAACTGGGCACGGTTTTCTTGGTCTTGATGGCCTGAAAATCTAAACAAAACGCGGTCACCGCGCGGCCATCACTCACCAAGAGAGAATAGGGATGGAGATCAATGTCATTCCCACGGCGACGGGGCTGCACCAGCACCGCTACAATCGCCCACTTTTGCTGAGTGGCCTGTTTGAGCCTGTCTATGCGCTGATGCTGCGTTTTTTCCCAGTTTAAGCTCAGATACAGCGCATTATCCGCGTCATCAAAGACCGGCCAGACCACACGCTGCTCCACCTCATTCCAGACGACAGGTTCATAGCGGTTTACATGCAGCAGCAGAGGCTGTGGGTAATCCTGATTCTCTTGCTCAAAATAGTGAAACAGCTGCGACCAGTCGGCAATGCCGCACGTCGATTTACACTTTGCATAAGCGGCGGCAGGCCACGGCGAGCCCTCAAGATTCGCGTAACTGTCGCCGCCTGCGGCCAATTTCCCGTCGTCAGAAAAACGCGGGTGGTGCAGCGTAAAGGGAGCGCGCATGATGTGTTCGCCCAGCTGTTTCCACATCGCCAGCCCCTGCCACACGCCCTGCTGGCTAAACGTCACATCATGGTAATCGGCCCGCGCTTGCGTACAGTGCACTAATTGCTGATTTTCACTATCCCAAAATGAAAAGGTGGCACCGCGCGCACCGCCTTCGGTGACCCACCACTGCGCCCCCAATGGTACAAGCGATAAGGCTTCAGGCTGTTGTTGATATTGCCGCCGTACCTGCCCGCGCAGGTGCAGCAAGCGCTCAGGCGTCGCCTGCTCAAGCTGGTATAGATACGCCGACAGACGGGCAATGAACAGCAGCACATCACGTTCTTCCAGACTGTAATGCCTGTCCGCTAATAGACTGACCTGTCCGCTCACATTGCGCAGGTAGCCCGCCAGCCGAGGCAATCCTTCCGCACGCGCGGACATATTCAGCAAGTGAAGCTGTCGCGCACTGCTTTTACTGATGTGCGATAACCCCTGATTCATGATGTCCTGGATAAACGCATTAAGCGTAGCAATCAGCGTACGTTCATCGGCATGGAGCGCCCGCACCTGTGTTTCCTGAGTCAGACAATCCGCTGGCCACGGCCAGACGCGCTGACTGGCGGTAAAGAGGCAGGCAATGGCGGCAAGGTGCAAGGCAGGCTGCTTCTCCCGCAAGAAATCCGACAACATGCCAGCAAATCCCGCTCCAGCCAGATAGATAACGGGGCTTTCCAGCATCGGCAGGTGAATTTTAAGCTGGTTGGATAGCGATTCCGTCCTCACCGATTCTTCCGCCCACATCTGAACAAATCGCGCGGCATGCCGCGTTTGCCCTTTGCCGACCTGCTTCATTAACGTCTCAGGATCAAGCTGTAAGATCTCGGCAAGCACGTCTATTGGTGGTGCGGTGGTTTCCTCAGAGAGGGGCGAGGCCTGCTCCGCACCGCCTTCAGCATGGGCTTGTACCCACAGCACCGCCGCCAAAATGTGCTTACAGCAGCCCGAGGCTGGACAATCGCACCGCGCGGTTTGTATTCCCTGCGCATTCAGCACCACCTGCTGACCATCGCTGACAAAATGCCCTTCTTGCTCAGAATCGGTCACCAGCGTCACTTTGTCGCCAGCCAGATCTTTTTTTGCCCGACGCAGCAAACCGACATTCGCAAAAACGCTCAGCGCATCGTCATCATAATTTAGATAAAGGGATTGCCAGCTCATCGCATCACCTCCGCCAGCCATTGCGCAAAGTGCTCCGGCGTCAGCGCCGCAACATGCATGCCGCGATCGGCCAATTTTTGCCCGATTGCGGTGTCGTATACCGGCTGTGCGGCATCATCAAGCGCCGCAAGCCCTAACAGCGTGATCTGCTGACTGTGCATGCGTTGCACGCAGCTGAGCAGGCGATTCAGCGCGCCGCCTTCTTCAAAATCGCTGATTAACGTCACGATGGTGCGTTTCGGGTTTTGTACTTGCTGCTCACAGTACTGCATCGCCTTCGCAATATTCGTCCCGCCCCCCAGTTGCACCGTCATCAGCACGTCAACCGGATCGTGGGCAAGATGCGATAAATCAACCACCTGTGTATCAAATACAATCAGTGAAACCCGTACCGCAGGCAATGCCGCCAGAATGCTGGCGCAGACCGCCGCATACATCACTGAACTGGACATCGAAGCACTTTGGTCGACGCACAAAATGACATCCCACGGCATATGCCGCTGCATGCGTGAATTAAAATGCGGTGTTTCAATGACCAGCCGATTCTTCTCACGATCAAAATGCTTAAGATTGGCTGCAATCGTGGCACGCCAGTCGAAATTTTGACTGCTGGGAATCGGTGAACGTCGGAATCGATTACGGCGACCGGTGAGCGCATTCGTAAACGTCGGCCTCAGCGTGCGTAATATCTCATCGACCACCTTGCGAATAATGTCGCGCACCGCCTCACGCGTTTCTTCATTCATCCGTCCCCGTAAACTCAATAGCGCCTTAGCGAGCGCGGGCGTGGGCTCCATCGCTTGCAGAGCCTGCGGGTCGTTGAATAAATGCGAGATTTCATAGCGTGAAATCGCTTGCGATTGCATTCGTTCAAACGTGCTGCTGGGGAACAATTTACGCGCCTGATTGAGCCAGTTAACCGCCGTTAGCTGAGACTGATCCAAAGAGCCGTGCCGTCCTCCTTCCTGCTTAAGCCCACGACGCTGATATTCACGGCGATAGAGATAATCCAGAGTACGCTCGACTTTCAGGTCATGTGCGTCAAAGGCCGCTTTACCTAATGCCTCGTCGGCATAGTGGCCCAGAATCAATCGCCAGCGTTTGCCGTTTTTTTCTTTATCATCAGACTGCGGATCTTGCGCACTCATCGGGCTGCACCCTTCTCTTTTTCATACCATGACAGTAAATCGTTTTCCGCCAGCTGCTGTTTCAGCTTTTGGTTTAACTGCATCGTCTGGAGCATCTCCTGCTCCGTGAAATCCATTTGCCAAAGATGCATTTCCGGCTCAGAGAAACCACATTGTTCAGCGATATAGTTCGCTAACGTCGCATTCTGCTTCGGCGTGAGTTGGCTGAAGGCAAAGCGCAGGTCGGGCAACACGTGCAGAAAACGATCATCATCCCACTGCGACATCAGCGCGTTTAACTTATCGACCAAACGCGGGGTTTTGATAATGAGCTCAGGGGCGGCACGCATTAACCCCACAAAATAGCGAACCGCCTGCTCAGGGTCGCTACCCTGACTAAAGACGTTCGATAGATGGTCATCAAGCGTTTGCTCATCAATTTCATCACCGAGATAGCGCAGCGCATCAACCGCCCCTTTTAACAAAGGCACGTCCTTTAACGCTGGGGCGATCTGCTGCAATTGGTGGTAAAAATCGCGACTGGCGGTACTGGAGGGATCGAGCGTAGGCATAAATTCAATCAGCTCACGCAAGGCAAGCAATGCGGTAAAATGTTCTTCCTGCTGTGACTCATCACCCGCGGTGATGGTCGGTAAGCAAAACAACGTCTGTGGAACCAGCTTAAACAGCAGCTGAGTTAACTCAGGCTGATTACGTAAGCCAAGAAAGTCACGCCCGCGCCAGAGATGAATCAGGCTATGCCCGCATTCAACGAGCGAACTTAACCGAAAATCGTTGTTTATATCGTCATGCAATAAACGGAATAGCCCGGCTACACGCGACGGTAATCCCAACAGTGCCGCCTGAATCAGCACACGCACCGCATTCTTGCTTGACCGATTCTGCCCCTGTTCCTCTAGCTGCTTTTCCAAATAGAGTAATTTATCGATGGCAATCGCTTCGAGCTGGCTTCCCTTCTCCGAGAGCGTAATCAATCGCCCTTCGATCGACGGTGTCCACGCATAGTGCCACTCTTCAAATAGTAGGTCGAGATTGTGACCACCCAAAAAATCAGGGCCATTACTGCGCGTCGCAAAACCCACTTCAAGGAAGCTCAACAGATGAAGAAAGCGGCTGCGGGCACGATGCTGCGGGTTGCGATAGATATCCAAACGGCTCAGTTTGACGAGCGTATCATCAAGTTTAAAGCGGTGATATTTCGCTAACCGATAGGTTTCATCAACCAGCGGAGGTGTTGCACTGCCTGCTGGGATTTGCCCTAACGCATGACCGGAAAACGCCTTTTTGATCTCAAGCCACAGATCGCTTTGCGCATCATCAATGCTGCCTTTGATAAAACTACTTTGTAGCCCATCCAGCAGGTCATAACGACCGGGGCCTTCATGCCCGCGCAATGCCGCTAAGCGAACACTCTGTTCTACCGCATTTTTTACCGTGATGTAGCTGGGGGGATCGTCAAAAGATTTAGCGCGGAGCAGGCTGGCAACTTCAGACAAAAAACGCATCCCCATGTTATTGCGGTGTTCCTGCGTCGTGAGCGCTCGCCCCGTTTTATCGCCCCGCTGCGCCATGAGCATCTGCCAGCTTCGCTGATAGTACGCGGGCGCAGGCATACCGGAGGCATACCCATTGAGCGCATCTAATCGGTCAAAGCTGTAGCGGATGAGCCACGCACTGTCGTTTTCCGCCTGCTTCAGCTGTTTTTGGTACTGCTTCTTCGCCGCATCCGTGAAGGCATTGAACGATTTAGCGTCGTGAGACAGCCCTTCGAGCAGCGCCAGCGAATGAAAACCGCCGGTGACGACCAGAATTTTCCCCGTTGGATGTTCAGCACGAACCTGCATGATAGCGGCGAGCATATGCGCCTCACGCTGTGCAGATCCCTCCGCTTCCAAAACCTGAGGCTCATAGTCCAGTCGCGCCAATGCACACCAGACTAACGTATCGCGGAAAAGCTGTTGCCAGTTGGTCAGCGCCTCAATCGAACGTAATTCAAATAAATGCTCCCACAAATCATCGTGATCGCGGCAATAGCATTTTTTTGCGAGTGCCGAGATAAACTGGCTGTGGGCGAGATAACGTTCCGCTTGCAGGCTCTGGCTGACGTCATTCTGACGTTCCTCAATCGCGATTTGTTCAACCCACGGCAAATCAATAAAACGCAGCGTCGCGTTGTGACGATGCCCCGCATGCAGCGCAACCCATTCAGGCGAGTAGTCACAAAAAGGGAAAAAAGCGCTGCGCGTGGTCGCTTGCGGCGTTTCGCCCTCTTGCGACTCGCGGGCTTGAAAGTCAGCCTGTCCCATCACCGCGATAGGGGGTTTCGCGTCAGGGTGAAGCAAATCGGGCAACAGGTGATTAAAACTGACCGGTGCCTCAATCAGAATGTGATCAGGCTGGATATCATCAATCAATGACAGCAGACCATAGGCACACGCTGGGCTATGGTGGCGAACCGGCGCAAAATAGATCTGCTGCGACTGCAAAAAATCCCATGTTGCCAGCGCCTGCTCCATCCGTGCGGGCAACACAATGTTCGAGAGACTCACCAGCGCGTTTCCTCATGAAAAAGTGTCCGTGAAGTAATCAGTAACAATGGACTACAGCCTAATGCCGATCGTTTAAGAGCCGAGATACACGGAGCGACCACAGGGCGAGGTGTCCCTGCGGGAACCTCATCCCTGTGTTTCTCCTAATATGAGGCTTAAGAGTGACTAGCATTAGGCCACGGCCTTACTTCCAAAACTGTCGTGAGGCATCATAAAACGCTTTCCAGTCATCGCTGCCTTTTGCCCTTTCTCGCGCCACGTTATCAACGTAGTAGCGCATACGTTTTGCATCGTCAGGATTATCTTTTAATACCACGCCGATAATCTGGCGGGCGATGGCGCCCGCATTCAGCGTGCTGTCGCCCAGATAATGCGCCTCAAGCGCGGAGGCATAGGCAATGTTGACCGCTTCCGCACTCGACATCACTGCATCAGGCGTTTTGATGCTGCCGCCGTCGCGCGTATTGCCCGAGCGCAGTTCCTGAAATGTGGTCACCAGCAGTTCAATGACGCTCGGTGGCACGGTGACAAGCGCGGCCAGATCGCCCAGTTCACGCGTAAGCTGCGTTTGAATAAGCTCAATTTCGAATTCAGGGTCTTGAATCGGCCTCACGGTTTCAAAGTTAAAGCGCCGTTTTAATGCGGCTGACATTTCATGTACGCCGCGATCGCGCAAGTTCGCCGTGCCAATCAGGTTAAAACCGGGCTTGGCACTGATCCGCCCTTGCTCACCCATTTCAGGAATCATCAGCTGTTTTTCAGACATCAAAGAGACCAGGACATCTTGTATTTCCGGCGGGCAGCGGGTGATTTCCTCAAAGCGGACAATCCTGCCCTGCATCATCCCCTGATAGAGCGGTGAACCGATAAGCGCGCGCTCGGTGGGGCCTTCGGCAAGCAGCAGCGCATAGTTCCATGAATACTTGATATGGTCTTCCGTCGTTCCCGCCGTGCCTTGAATGGTCAGGCCGGAATCTCCCGATATTGCCGCCGCAAACAGCTCAGACAGCATGGATTTTGCAGTTCCAGGCTCGCCAACCAGCATCAATCCCTGTTTCCCCAGCAGCGTCACAATCGCCCGATCGACCAGCGCATTATCGCCAAAAAATTTCGCGGAAATATCTAAGGCCTCGTCACCCAGAATAAACTGGCGCACCGCACGGGGTGAACGCAGCCAACCCTGCGGCTTCGGGTTATTTTCGTCCGCTTTAGTCAGGCGTGCTAATTCATCAGCAAAGCGGATTTCAGCATGTTGACGAAGTACATCGTTGGCTGTCGGTGAGTGTTTTTCCATGTTCGTGTCTCTGTTCGCCACAAAATAATGAACGAAGCCAGCACAAGGTGTACTGGCTCCATAAGCGGATTACCAAGGCGTTTTGCTTTCCCAGTCGGCATCGTATCCCGAGCAGGCTTCTGCGGCTTTCAGGTAATCGGCATAGCTTTCTGCCAGTAAAATGGGCGGGACATCCTGTAATGCCAGATTGTTGCGATCCCAATAATTTTGCTGATTTTTCTCAAAGCTCAAATCAAACAAGACCGCCGGAATATTTTCTTCTGGCACGTAGCTACCGCTAAACCCAATATTGACGTACACATTCAAGCTACTGAAATGCTTATAATAATGGTTAAACGATCCGCCATCTTCCGCTGGCGCACGCTGGTATCCCATCTTGGTTAAGACGCCGCGCAACGTGAACGTATCGGTCAACCACCCTTTTTTATCCTCAATTTCAACCCGTTTACGATCGAGTTCGGGCAGCATGTTCACCATCTGCGAGAACAAGAACGTCACTTTATAATCCTTAAAGTGCGCGAGCCAGGCTTCACGCGTCTCGTTATCGACAATGGCCGCATGCGCAAGCTGAATCATCGTGCCGTCCGATAATTCCACTTCATCGTCTTCAAGATTAAGTAAGCAACCGTCATCCGTCGGCCGGAAGGTATTGAGCACCTGCTCACCCTTCACTTCTTGCCACACCAGACGCTCGATTAACGGACGCATCACAGGGTGACCCATGATGTAAGTCTGCCAGTCCTCGCCCGACCATTGGCGCTGAGCACACATCGATTCATACAAACGTGCGGTTTGCAGGTCGATCACCTGTTTCAGCTCTTTTTTGCTCGATGAGAACAGCTTTTTCGCTTCTTTTATCTGCTCTTCGTTATCCGTTTTACGCGCCGCAGGCAGGGCTTTAATCTCTTTCCCTTCCGGGTTCAGGAGCACCAACTTCTGTTTGCTGTCCATGCGTGCGGTAAAGATCCGCTCTCCGTATTCCAGCACCAGCGTGCCCGTTTCATCCAACCCCGCCGTAGGGATCGTGCGGTCGGCCAGCTCATCCGCGCTCCAGCCATTGCGGTCGGCAATCTCTTTGACTAACTCACGCGCCTTTTCCTGAATCGCCGCGGTACGGTAGCGGCGTGAAAGTGAGAGTAACAATTGGATAATGAGCGGATCGTCGCTAATCGCCATCGCGCTGATCATCGCTTCAATCTGTGAACGACGCTGATAATGGTCACGCGTGTAATTGCGTAATGCGGAGACGGCAACATGGCCCTCGATACGACCAATCAACGCCAACATACCTTTATCCGCGATGGCAGAACCTAAATAGCGCCGCAAGACTTCATTCTTTATTTCCTCAGCCGCCTGCTCCAGCGTGTAATGCTCATATTTTTGGTAATACTCAGGGTAACGCTCAAGATAATACTGATACGTTTTTAAACGTGCGGGCGCATCCTTATGCGCTTCCAGCATCGCGTCTTCCAGCGATGGGTTTTTTACATCCTGCGTGATGAAGGAATGTAAAACAAAATGGCCCAGCTTATGCTGGCTCTCTTTGGCTAATAACCCGACATAGCGTTGCAATAACGTGTTACCGGCGGGCATTTTTAATTTCACCGCCAGAATGATCCACCATTTGATAATGTCGGCATCGACGGCCTTGCCGTTTTCCCATTTCAATGACGGTATCGCGTTATAGTCAAACCAGCTCATGCTCGCAGGCGGGCTTGCTTTCAATCCCTTCAACGCTTCGTCACGCAATACCTTTTCGGACAAATACGGCGAAATATCCTCACCAAACTGCTCTAACGCCGCCAGCAATGCGGCACGGACGGTTTCTCTCTTCTCTTTTTTTAACAGTGCATAAAGCGGCGCGATGCTGTCTTTATGTTTTATCCGCGCAAGCCATTCAATCGTGGTAATACGGATTTCTTGTTTCGCGGAATGTAGGCTTTCCTGCGCATTCACATGCACGTTCGGCAATTTTTCAAGCAACTTCTGCGCACTCACGCGGAACGTTTTATTCTCGCCTAACGCCAATTCCATAATGCGTGGAATAAACTGCGCGGGAATAGCAGGGAATTTATCAAGCAGCTCAAAGGCCTGACCCAATTCAAATTTTCGATATTGGCTGTCACTCTTATTCGGCAATAGCCCCAACGCTTCGGCGATATAGTCTGGATGTTGAGAGAAAAAAGGCCAGAGCTGTTCCGGTTTAGGGAATAGCCTCAACCCATGATTATAAGACTCTAAACATAACGAGGCGGCGATCCGTGCAGGTTCTGGGCATGCCAGCGCCTGCAAAACACCTTCAATTTGTCGTAATTCCAATCCTGCGACAATATGAGCGGGTGCTTCATGTTCTATTCGAGCAGTGCTTAGATTGAAATGTGCATACATGTTGCCAAAAATAATTCTCATAGCATGGTAAAACGTAAATTCAGGAAGATTGGTAATACGTTTTTTATATTTAATAATGCTAGTATCTTCACTAGATAATTTATGATTACCATGATTAAGCTTATCAACCAAAGAACGGCAATGCTCAGCATTCAATTTTTTTAATTTAGCATAATGATCTTGCGCCCATTTGTATTTGTACGCATTCGATTTATTTTGTTCTATTTCTTTTTCCGCATTTATTCTTGCCGTTTCCACCATCTCGATCAGGTTTTCGACAAGAATATCTTTTGCGCTTTCAGGCAACGGCGTATCAACCAGCAGCGTGAGTTCGGGTAATTCAGGGAGTGCCATATCCTGTGCCGTATCAACAACGTCAAAACGTGTCATAGCACTTTCGATACTTTTTATTACTGCCTTACTTTTTTCTAACTGTAACGCCTGTTCTAAAATATCTTTATTTTCGCCTTGACGGGCAAAGAGATCGGCAGCCTGAGAGCGCTGTTTTGGCGTTCCGTTAAATAGGATATCACTCAGGTATTTTTTGACATCATTAGCGGGAAGCGTATTCAGCAGCGGTTCAGCTTCGCTGCGCACCGTTTTTTTCTGATCCATTGCTAATTTAACAATGACATCTGAGAAAAAAACACGCAACACTTCACGATCGGACAAGTATTTCAGGAACTGAATCAGGCCGAGTGCAGAAAGTTTGTCCACTAGCGTCGTGCGGACAAACTGTGCATGACTTTCGATGTATGTCTGCAAATCAGGGAGTTCAAAGAAAAGCGCTAACTCCGAGCTATAGTATTCGCCTATTTCCTTCCGATCAAAAATAGCAAATAAAATATTCTCGCCTTTCTCATCATGCTGTTCACTAGCAACCAGGTCAGCGAGAAGTTGAACACTCCAGTCAGCACGGTGCTTTAATTTAAGCTTTTCATTAGATGTGCTTTTCAACGTAGTGACCAGCGCATCACAGAGCAAATAAACCATCCAATTTGGTACTTCGTCAGTTATTATTTTTATATTTTTATTCTGACATGCCGCAGCTAATACTTTCGCAAAGCGTACCGTTTGTTCGTTTGTTAACCCTTGGCCTACCATGGAATAGAGTTTATAACGTGCATTCCTTGCCTGCCTGATTATTTTACTATATTCACTGGAATTAAAACTATTATTTTGAACATAGTACCAGTCAACCGAACCCGGCTTGTCCAGAAGGACGATTGTTTTATCAGAATCTAACTGATTTAAGGCATAAAGAACCTCAGGTTCGGTGCCCGTCATGACATAATGAAATATTTTCTTCGGCAACGTTTTATCAAGTTCTGCAAGCGGTAAGAGAGATTCTTGCAACAGATTTTCCGTCGGCGTTACTTTCTTGTCACCAAAAATCGGCAACAGATCGAATAATTTTTTTATCATGTCAGCACCTGGTTATGTATAGATAAACAGTAATTTTTTAACATGATTTGTGATTATTCTCAATTTCAAAATTCATCTTTTTTTACAAATTTTAATTTCGCTTATTGTGATTTATATAGTGAATAAATCCAATTTATTTGAATCTTATCCAAAATTTTAGGTGAAAATAGAATTGGTTGAAAATATCGCAATATTAATGAAAACATCAGAAATTACGTGGCTATTTTTAGATAAAAAACCCGCCGAAGCGGGATATTGTCAAGCCTGTTTCAGGTGTTCGCTAAGCGTTTCAACAATAAACGTATTCACTGAAATGTGACGTTCAGCGGCCGCAATGGTCAGTCGTTCCCCGAATGACTCAGGGTAACGGAGGGTGAATGTTTTCACCTTCTCTTCACGCTCGTAAGGTTCGATGCCATTTTCCTGACAGTCTTCCAGATATTCGCGTAGCGAAATTTCACCCTCGCTTCTCAAACCATTAATACTGTCAGCGACAAAATCACAGTAGCCAGATAAACCAATAAACTTACCACGAAACATACCCATTTCCGGTACGTAACTGATAATGGCCGGTTGTCCAGAAACAACCATCGTATTTGGTGTGTTGAGTGCTTTCGTCATGGTTTTACTCCTATACTTTCCAGCCATTCACGCAGGCTAACCAGTGCACCTTTATCAGTATCCGGTGACGGATGAGGACACCGATTCCATGATGTCATTTACTGAAGTCAGTATAGACACCGCAAATATGAAGTCAAATAATGAAGTCAAAGCACGCTATCTGCTTTAAAAAATCCCAAAAAAAAGCCCTCCATCATGGAGGGCAAAAAGACAGGGATGGTGTCTATGGCAAGGAAAAACAGGGTGTGTACCTACTACACATTACTACTCGGACTGCACTACATTTCCTACAGACTACTTACTACACTAGCGCTACTACTCGGGATTCTTTGTCTCGGTATGGCTTGTCGTGCCTGGTGCTGGCGCGGCCATCTGGTTAAACATGGATATCTGCTGCTGCATCTCTTTCATGCGTTGCTTATGCTTCAGCTCTAGTATCTCTTTCTGCGCTGGCGTCAGCAGGTTATACATTTGGTTGCGCACTCGGGTCATCTGAATCTGACGCTCAAGCTGCACACTCATCATTCGGGTTATCTGCGCTCGCACCGCCGCTTCATCAAACGTTTCTGCCGTCACCAGCTTATGCATGGCTTTAACATCTTCGGCATTAAACGCCGGTTTGTCCTGACGACTTTGGTGCATCAAATCACGCATTTGCTGACGCTGTTGCTCAGTCAGCCTCACGCCATCGAACATACCTTGCTGGCCGGGTGCGCCTTTTGTGGCGGAATCATCGATATGCCAGCCGCTCGCCGGGGCGTCTCCACTTTCTGCTGCAAAGGCGGTAAAAGTGCCTAACATAAGCAGTGAAGCAAGAGATAAGGTTGCGAACTGTTGCATCAATAACTCTCCAGAGCGGTACGTCATTTTGTGAATCAATGAACAGGAGTCTACGCATCTTGCTGCAAACATCCGTCAGAGGATGTAAAACTACGTAAAGTCATGGAATAGCGCTAATCTATGTCGTATTTTGCCCTTGGAGGTAGAGAAAACATGAATAAAATTCTGCTGGTTGATGACGATAGAGAGCTGACCGCTTTACTGAAAGAATTGCTCGAAATGGAAGGTTTTAACGTCGTTGTCGCCTACGACGGCGAGCAGGCGTTACAGATATTAGATAACACCATTGACCTGTTATTACTGGATGTGATGATGCCGAAGAAAAACGGTATCGATACATTAAAAGAACTACGACAGCAGCATCAAACACCGGTCATTATGCTGACCGCCCGCGGCAGTGAATTAGACCGCGTTCTTGGCTTGGAACTGGGTGCTGATGATTATCTGCCGAAGCCCTTTAACGACCGGGAACTAGTGGCGCGAATTCGCGCGATTCTCCGCCGTTCCAACTGGACCGATCAACAGCAGGCAGGCGATAACAGCGCGCCGACGTTGGAAGTCGATGGCCTGCGTCTGAACCCCGGACGGCAGGAAGCCAGCTTCGACGATATCGTGCTGGATCTGACGGGCACCGAATTCACGCTGCTCTATCTGCTGGCACAGCGGCTGGGACAGGTGGTTTCCCGCGAGCATTTAAGTCAGGAAGTGCTAGGGAAACGGCTGACACCGTTTGACCGCGCGATCGATATGCATATCTCGAACCTGCGACGTAAATTGCCAGAGCGCAAGGACGGTCTGCCTTGGTTTAAAACGCTGCGTGGACGAGGCTATTTGATGGTATCGGCTGCATGATCAATAGTTTGACCGCTCGTATTTTTGCCATTTTTTGGTTAACGCTGGCGCTGGTACTCATGCTGGTTCTGATGGTGCCCAAGCTGGACTCGCGCCAGCTTACCGCTTTGCTGGAAAACGAGCAGCGGCAGGGCATCATGCTGGAACAGCACATTGAAGCGGACCTCGCCAACACGCCAGCCAACGATCTGCGCTGGTGGCTACGGCTGTTCTGGGTATTGGAGAAGTGGGCTCCGCCGGGGCAGCGCCTTTTTCTGGTCACCAGTGAAGGCCGGATCTTCGGCGTAGAAAAGCATGAAACCCCGATTGTGCGTAATTTTATCGGGCTGTCGGATAACGCCGATCATCCGCAAAAGAAAAATTACGGCCGCATTGAGCTTCTTGGCCCCTTTGCGATCCGCGATGGTGATGACAACTACCAGCTTTATCTGATTCGCCCTGCCAGCAGCCCGCAGTCCGATTTCATTAGTCTGCTGTTTGACCGTCCTTTGCTGCTGCTCATCTTTACCATGCTGATCAGTTCACCGCTGCTGCTCTGGCTTGCCTGGAGTCTGGCGAAACCCGCACGTAAGCTCAAACACGCTGCCGACGAAGTTGCCAAAGGCAATTTACGTCAGCATCCTGAGCTGGAGTCTGGACCGCAGGAGTTTCAGGCGACGGGCGTCAGCTTTAACCAGATGGTCAGCGCACTGGAGCGGATGGTCACCGCACAGCAACGTCTGCTGTCGGATATCTCTCATGAGCTGCGCACGCCGCTGACACGCTTGCAACTGGCAACAGCGCTGCTGCGTCGGCGTCAGGGTGAAGGCAATGAGCTGAACCGCATCGAGACGGAAACGCAGCGGCTCGACAGCATGATTAACGATCTGCTGGTGCTCTCACGCAATCAGCACAAGAACGAACTGACCCGTGAGTTCCTGCGTGCCGATGAACTGTGGGGCAATGTACTAGACGATGCCGCCTTTGAAGCCGAGCAGATGGGGAAAACGCTGGAAGTGCCCTATCCTCCGGGGCCGTGGACGCTCTTTGGCAACCCAGCCTCGCTCGACAGTGCGCTGGAAAATATCGTGCGCAACGCGCTGCGTTATTCTCACAACCACATCGAAGTGGCCTTCTCGGTGGATAATCAGGGCATCACCATCAAAGTGGATGACGATGGCCCCGGCGTGAGCCCGGAAGATCGCGAACAGATTTTCCGCCCCTTCTACCGTACGGATGAAGCGCGTGACCGCGAATCCGGCGGCAGCGGTTTAGGGCTCGCCATCGTGGAAACCGCCATTACACAGCACAAAGGCTGGGTAAAAGCGGAAGACAGTCCACTGGGCGGATTACGACTGATCATCTGGCTGCCGTTGCATCAGCGGTAAATCAAGCAAGAGTTTTCCCGCCACCGACGTTTCCTTCTATAACGCGCTCTCAGGTGCCCGACATGGGCACCTGTCACTTTCTGTTTATCTTCTCAAGGTTATACTGGATTGAGTTTTTTAGGCGATTGCGTAGAGTGATCGCCACTCATGCCGAAAACAGGCAAGACCCGTGTTGAATGAAGGATACAAACCATGAAAGGAGTAACGCTGCTGGCTGGCGTACTGACCGCGTTAATGAGCAGGCAGGCATTCAGTTCCAGCGATGGAGTGTGCGGCTTTTCCGACTCCGAATGTGGCGTGTCCGCCCTGCCCTATTTGCAGCCGGGCAACGACACGCGTGCTAACCTGATGTTGCTGCAAAGCCGTCTCCACAACATGTCGCTTCCGTTACCCCATCCTTTACCCGATCAAACGCGTTCACGTATCGACCCTTTCACAGCCTACCGGGTCATGGGAATTGCGGCCACGGAAGAGGTTCCTTCGTCAGGTTCAGCGGAGGATATCACGGCAGATGCGCCTTACCTTTCAACGCTGAATAAAGCGAAGCAGCTTAACCTTCCTTTAGCCGTTCAGGGCACGATCTCCACGTTTTCGCCTGACGATAACGAAGGACGCCATATTTCCAATGCGCTCTCCACGCTGGAAGCATTTTTCGATGTCCTGCTGGCTGACACACAGCTTACCAATGAGCAACGCACGCTGCTGGCACATCAGCGGGTGAATCTCCTCAACCCGCTGTATACCAAAGAGGCACTGAACGAGGGTCTTGTAAGACTACCGGACGAAGGGCATGCTGGCGCACTCATGCAGTATCTGTTCGCGGTTTTGGCGTTTTATCAGGGTCACTTTGATGAGGCGGAAAGCGGCTTTGAGGCGTTAACGTCTTCATCGCAGCCATGGGTGGCGGAAACCTCGCGCTATATGTTGATTCGCGTGGCGATCAATAAAGCGATGGAAAACGCGCTCGATGAATACAACATGTTTGATGCCAGTAAAGCCGATAAAGCGGCTGCACAGCTGGCCGTTCAGCATATTGGCGACTATCTGAAACAGTATCCAGACGGGCAATACATCGAGTCCGCTAACGGGCTTTACCGCCGCGCTTACTGGATTCTGGACGATGTGAATGCCTTAGCGAAAACGTACCAACACGAGTTGAACAACACCGCTGACGTCGAAACCCTCCTTGAATTGAGCGACGAGATCGACAACAAGCTGCTGGAAAATCGGCAGTTCACCAGTGCACCAGAAAGCGCGCCGTTGACGATGGTGCAAGATCTCAAGCGCTTGCGTTCCGATGAAGGCTGGCTGGCGCTGCCCGCCTTATCCGTTGACGAACTGGCCGCACAGAAGCCGCTGTTTGAGCAAGGTAACATGCAGGATGCGTTCAGCTACCTTCAGGCGGCACAGCTGTTTTATGGTCAAAAAGATTACGCCGCCGTGGTTAACAGCGTTCCCGCAACACAGGCGAAAGATCTGACCGATACCGTACGTTTCAGCCTGCAAGTCTTACGCGGTCGGGCGCTGGTGCGTCTGGAGCGCTGGGATGAGGCGGAAGCGCACTGGCGTCAGTTGCTAACGCGCAATACGGGGTACACACAAAATCAGTTCCTGCAACTTGCGCTAGCGGAAACGCTGGTCAAGGCGGGTCATCCAGAGCGGATCTTCGCCGCCGACAGCTCGGTGAAAAACCTGCGTTTCCGTTCCGCCGTGCTGAAAGTTAGTGCCAACGCCGAGCTATTGCGTCAGCAAACTGGCCCGCAGCAAACCCTTGAAGAACGTGCTATCGCGCTGCATACGCTGTTAACCAAGTCGCTAACCCACGGTGATTACGCCAGCTATCTCAAAGATGTTCAGTTGAGGAAAGACATCGCGCCGCTGGTCAGCAGCGAAAACCAAAGCTGGAATCAGGAAGATTTAACAGCATTTGACTGGGACGGCAGCGACACCGAAGAAGACTATCAGTGCCCGGCGCTGAATGACGTGGTCACGACGCTAAATCAACGCCCTAATGACGCTCGTTCGATTAACTGCCTCGGCGAATTTTTCCTGCGCACCAACAACAGCGTAGGCTTCGACTGGGGTGAAGGCAGTATGTTGAGCGGACTCACCAACGCGCCAACGCAGTTCGTCGGTACCGAATATAACCGTTTGGATGGTTACATGCGGGTGATTGCCGACCCGAAAGCGCCGCCGGAAGACAAAACCTATGCCCTGTATCGCGCGGTCAACTGCTATGCGCCAAGCGGCTATAACGACTGTGGCCCACAGGACATCAGCAAGGCAACCCGCAAAGCCTGGTTTACCCAACTGAAAACCAAGTACAAAGGCAGCGTGTGGGCAGACAAGCTCGATTATTACTGGTAACGCCGTTAATCGTGTTGGCCGGCCTGTTCTCGTTCTGTACGCAGGCCGCTTCCGTTAACGTTGCACCTTCAACCATCAACACGGCGTCCCCCATCGTCGACGCGACGCGCTATCAGGACTTCTGGCTATGGGCGGCAGTGCGACCCCAGCCAATTCTGCATCAGGCACAAACGCTGTACCTGCATCAGGGTGAAGTGGCGCGCCGCCAGGGTAAAGTCGTGTTCCTGCGTCAGGGGATTCCGCCCAGCCAATTGCGCGTTAACCGCGTCTGGCTGGCTTTCCGCATGACCACGCTGGAGCTTTCCGATCGCCACCTGAACCGGATACTAAAGTTACGGGAAAAGTGGCAGCGTCAGGGGAATCAAGTTGCTGGGATTCAGATCGATTTTGATGCGAAAAGCTATCAGTTGGCAGGCTATGTCGCGTTTCTGACGCAATTACGCGAGCGTTTACCCGAAGATTGTCAGCTCAGTATTACAGGGCTGCTCGATTGGTCGAAAACTGGGGATGTGTCGGCGTTGAACCGCTTACAGGGCAAGCTGGATGAAGTGGTGGTGCAGACCTATCAGGGACGCAACACTATTACCAATTACGCCGAGTACCTGCCCGCGCTGATGAAGCTGACCCTGCCTTTCCGGGTCGGGCTAGTGCAACACGGCAAGTGGGAACCGCAGTGGCAGCAGCGCCTTGCCACTTCACCGTATTATCGCGGGGAAGTGGTGTTTCTGGTGAATCCGCCCCTGAAAAAATCCGCCAACGGCAGGCTGTAGCAAGCAATAGCTACAGGCAACCGCCGAAACCATTTTGCCGCCAGGCTTCATAGCTAATGATCGCCACGGCATTGGACAGATTCAGGCTGCGGTTATTAGACTGCATGGGAATGCGGATACGGAAATCCGACTCAAAGCCGTTACGTATCTCGTCTGGCAGGCCGGACGTTTCCGATCCAAACAGCAATACATCATCTGGCTGGTAGGTCGGCTGATCGTAGGGACGGCTGCCTTTGGTGGTACAGGCGAAGATGCGTTTGCCGGGAACCGCAGCCAGAAAATCCTGATAGTTTTTATGACGGCTGACGTTCGCCAGATCGTGATAATCCAGCCCCGCACGGCGCAGCTTTTTCTCTTCAAAATCAAAACCCAGCGGTTCAATCAAATGAAGCGTACAGCCATTGTTGGCCGCCAGTCGGATAATATTGCCAGTGTTCGGTGCAATTTGAGGCTCATAGAGCGCGATATGGAACATGAGATAGCGTCAACCACGAAGAAAAATTCCGCCGCAGTATAACGCATTCCCACGGGGCAGCCCAAAACCTGTGCACGCAGGATTGCGGATTACTCTGCACGACGTTTTCATCCGCAGCGATTACACTTAAGTGAATACATCAGGATAATGTGCTGATGAAAACACGATGCGGGCATACGGCCTGTGTGGAGGTTTAATGAAACACCCTAAGACACTATTGGCCTGTGCTGCCCTGCTCGGCCTGCCGCTTCTGGCAAGTGCCAATACGCCGCAAGCGCCCACGCCTCAGCAGCAGTTTGAGAGCGGAATCAGCAGCCAGAAACAGTTGCAGCAAAATATGCAGCAGAACCAGAAATTACAGCAACAGCAGTTGAATAATCAGCTCCAGCAGCGCAACCAGCAGTTGCAGCAACAACGCCAGCAGCAGCTACAGCAGGATTTACAGCGGTCACAGAGAACCACGCCGCCACCGCCAATTAAGCAGAATCCCTGATGCGATGGCGGCCTTATAGCCGCACACCCATCAGCGTTAAAATCAACGGCGTGGTTAACGCCGCCATCGCCGTTGATAGCAGCAGGCTTGATGCCACCGGGCCACCCAGCACATCGAACTGGCGCGACATCAGATAGACGTTGACGCCCACCGCCATCGACCCCAGCAACACGACCGCACGCGTTTCCATTTCCGGCAGGCCGAGCGCGATAGCAATTCCCCAGATCACCAGCGGCTGTACCAGCAGTTTGATCGTACAAATCGCCGTGCTGATCTGCCAGCCGTCACGCACGCGGTATTCCGCCAGCCCCATTCCCAGCGCTACCAGCGACAGCGGTGCGGCAATCTGTCCCAGCATGGCAAGCGGCTGATCGACATACGACGGCAGCGGCAGGCCCGTCAGGCTGAATAAGGTCCCGGACAGAATGCCAATAATCAGCGGGTTCTTCAGCACGCCCAGCGCGGTTTTGGTAAAGCCCTGTAGCGACAGCGCCCCATTACGCGCCCATTCCACCGACACCGTCACCAGCGTCCACAAAATAAGCCCGTTAAACACCACCACCAGCGCGACCGACGGGATCGCCTCTTCACCCAGCATCAGCGTAGCAATCGGCAGCCCCAGCATCACGTTGTTGGAGAAGATGCCGCTCAGCGCAAACAGCGAGCCGGAGACGCCATCAAGATGAAAGACTTTGCGCGCCACGATGCGGCCTAGGACAAACACCAGCAGGCAGCCGCCGAAAAAGGCGATCAGCAGTCGGGCATCCACCACCGGACGTTTGGAAAAATCCGACATCAGACGGAACAGCATGGCGGGCATGGCAACGGAGAAGACAAAGCGCGTCATGCCATCGGTCACGGTGGTCGGCCATTTACCGTAGCGAATCAGGCTATAGCCGAGCGCGATAAGAACAAAGAGGGGTAATGACAGAAAAATCTGGTGCCAAAGCGAAACAATAAATGCGGGCATGAAGCCACTTCCTTATTACCGGCACCAAGTCAGAAAGAAGGTCCCCGCATTATATTTTCTTGCAGCAATATCAACATCGCCGCAGCTTGAAGTATGACGGGTATAGAGGCAGACCTCAGCCGGTCACGAAGTTTGCCCCGATTAAATCTATCCGGTCAGTACAGATACAGTCAACGCCCCAATCCAGCAAAGTTTGCGCGCGATCGGGTTGGTTGACGGTATAAACCAGAATGCGCAAACCGGCGGCTTTCAGATCCGCGACGCGTTCTGCCGTCAGCAGTTTGTGATTCAGGTGAATGGACACGCATCCCAAACGCTGCGTTAACGCCAGCCAGTCCTCTTCCCACTCATCCAACAACAGCCCGCGCGGCAGTTCCGGTGCGGCCTGTTGCGCCGCTTCAAGCGCATCGATAGAGAATGATGACAGTAGCGGCGCGGCCGGATGGTCGGCCCACAGCTGACGCGCCGCCAGCGCAATCACCCGTCCGGTTTCTGCTTCATATCCGGTGGTGGGTTTAATTTCGATGTTAGCCGCCATGCCGTACTGCACACAGCGTTTTGCTACTTCCGATAGCAGCGGCAGGCGTTCACCGACAAATTTATGACCGTACCAGCCGCCGACATCCAGCCCGACCAGCTTGTCCCACGGCAGTTCCCCGGCAATACCCCAGCCGTTGCTGGTGCGCTCAAGCGTGTCGTCGTGTAGGAGGAAAATCTGGCCGTCCTGCGACAGCTTGGCGTCAAATTCGATCATCTTGTGACCGAGGCTGGCACCGACATCAATCGCCGCCAGCGTGTTTTCCGGTGCCAGTGAACCGCCGCCGCGATGGGCGACAATGCTCGGGTAAGGCCAGAGTGTTTCCATTATTCCATCCGTAATCCGCTTTGCGAATCAAACAGGTGCCATGATGACGTCGGTAAGTGCAGCCAGAGCGTCGAGCCAATCGCAGGGCAGTGCTCATAAGAGAGCCGCGCAATCACGTTCTGCCCGCCCCACTTGCCGTGCGCTAAATTGTCCGCCCCCAACAGTTCGAGTGTTGAAATCTGCAACGGAATCCCGCCAGTTTCACGCGTCGCCAGTTGAATATGCTCTGGTCGAACCCCGAGCGTCAATGCTTTACCACGCCATTGCGGCTTCGGTTCAGGCAGCTCCAGCGCAATGTCTTGGCCGATTTCAAAGCGGCAGCCGTCATCGCTAATGCGACCTGACCACAGGTTCATGGCCGGTGAGCCAATAAAGCTGGCCACAAACAGCGATGCCGGGCGGCGATAAATATCAGCCGGCGCGCCGATTTGCTCGGCGATACCTTTGTTCATGACAATGACGCGTTGTGCCAGCGTCATGGCTTCGACCTGATCGTGCGTGACGTACAGGCTGGTGGTTTTCAGGCGCTGGTGCAGTTGCTGTAATTCGAGCCGCATCTGTACGCGCAGTTTGGCGTCCAAATTCGACAGCGGTTCGTCAAACAGGAACACCGCCGGTTCACGCACAATCGCCCGTCCCATTGCCACGCGCTGACGCTGACCGCCCGATAGTTCACGCGGCTTGCGTTGCAGCAGCGGCATCAGTTCCAGAATACGCGCTGCGTCTTCCACGCGCTCACGAATCTGCGCCTTACCGAAGCCACGGATTTTCAAGCCGTAAGCCATATTGTCGAATACGTTCATATGGGGATAAAGCGCATAGTTCTGGAACACCATCGCAATACCGCGATCTTTCGGTTCCAGATTGGTGACCCGCTGGTTATCAATATAGATATCGCCGCTGGTGGTGCGTTCGAGGCCTGCCACCATGCGCAGCAGCGTCGATTTACCACAGCCTGACGGGCCGACCATCACGACGAACTCGCCGTCCGCGACGTCCAGATCGATGGGTTGGATAATCTGTGTTTTGCCATCGTAAGACTTGGTGACGGCCTGAAGTTTTAAACATGCCATAAGCGTTTCCGAAATTCGTCTCGATTTATTTTTCGCTGTCGACCAGACCGCGAACGAACCAGCGCTGCATCAGTAGCACGACCAGCAGCGGGGGCAACATGGTCAGCAGCATGGCCGCCATTACCTGATTCCACTGGGTGGCTCCATCGCCGGAGGCAATCATGCTTTTAATCCCGGCGACTGCGGTGCCCAAACTGGCATCGCTGACAATCAGCAGCGGCCACAGGTACTGGTTCCAGCCGTAGATGAACGTGATCACAAACAGCGCCGCCAGATTGGTCTTCGACAGTGGCAAAACCATGTCGAAGAAGAAGCGCATCGGGCTGGCACCGTCGATACGCGCCGCTTCCATCAGCTCATCCGGCAGCGTCATAAAGAACTGGCGGAATAGGAAGGTCGCGGTCGCCGAGGCCATCAGCGGCAGCGTTAAACCGGTGTAGCTGTCCATCATGTCCAGCCGCGCGATCACTTCCACCGTCGGGAAAATACGCACTTCCACCGGCAGCATCAGCGTCAGAAAAATCATCCAGAAGAACAGGTTGCGCAGCGGAAAACGGAAATAGACGATGGCGTAGGCAGACAGGATCGATACGGTAATTTTGCCCACCGTGATCGCCAGCGCCATCACGAAGCTGTTAAGCAGCATCAGCCCGAACGGTGTGATGTTGTTGCCCGCGCCGTGCAGCCAGATATAACGCAGGTTTTCCCACAGGTGAGAACCGGGGATGAGCGTCATCGGAGCCTGAAAGACTTCCTGATTATCCAGCGTGGCAGCGACAAACCCCACGTACAGCGGAAACAAGACGGCGAGAATGCCGACGATCAGCATGACGTGGCTGAAAATATCTAACCCGCGACGATTCTCAATCATTGCTATTGACCTTCATTGATAGTTCACCTTCCGCTCAACAAAACGGAACTGAATCACGGTCAACCCGATAACCAGTATCATCAGTACCACCGACTGCGCCGCTGAACTGGACAGATCCAGCCCTGCGAAACCCTCACGATAAATTTTGTAGATCAGCGTGGTCGTCGACTGCACCGGCCCACCGGCCGTCGCGGCATCGATAATCGGGAAGGTATCGAAAAAGGCATACACCAGATTGACGACCAGCAGGAAGAAACTCACCGGCGAGATCATCGGCAGCACCAGATTGAAGAAGCGCCGCACGGGGCCAGCACCATCAATCGCGCCCGCTTCCACCAGAGAGCGGGGAATGGATTGCAGCGCGGCGAGGAAGAACAGGAAGTTATAGCTAATCTGCTTCCAGACCGACGCCAGTACGACTAAAAACATCGCCTGACCGCTGTGCTGTGCGTGGTTCCACGTATAGCCCAGCAGCCCGAGAAAATGGGTAATCAGCCCCAGTCCGGGGTTAAACAGAAACATCCACAGCACGGCAGCGACAGCAGGTGCCACGGCATACGGCAGGATGATCAGCGTCTGGTAAAGGCGGCTGGCACGGATCACGTAGTCCACCAGCGCGGCCAGAAAGAGTGAAATCAGCATGCCAAACCCTGCCACCAGAAAGCTGAATATCAGCGTGGTGTAAAACGAATCAAGGTAGTAAGGGTTATTGAACAGCTGTCTGAAGTTTTCCATGCCGACAAATTCGCTGGATAGCCCAAACGGATCCAGATTCTGCACCGAATACCACAGCGCCTGACCAGCAGGCCAGATAAAGAAAATCACGGTAATCAGCAGTTGGGGCAACACCAGCACATAGGGCAACCAGCTGCTACGAAAAACGGGGCGGGATGATGTCATGCGGTAACTCATTGCAAACAGAAAAGAAGCAGGCCGATTCCCTTCGGCCCGATATTACTCGACAAAAAGGTATTACTTCGTCGACTGCTCGAAGCGACGCAGCAGCGCGTTACCGCGTTCTACCGCGCTATCCAACGCCTGCTGTGGCGTCTTCTTATTTGTCCATACGCTTTCTAATTCTTCATCCACAACGGTACGAATTTGCGGCATGTTGCCTAAACGCAGACCTTTGGTGAACGGCAACGGTGGCTTGTTCAACATCTGACGCGTAGCGATATCCGCACCCGGGTTTTTCTCATAGAAGCCCTGCTTCTGCGTCAGCTCATACGCTGCCGTGGTGATCGGCAGGTAACCGGTTTTCTGGTGCCATTCAGCGGCATTTTCTGGCTCGGCCAGGAACTTCATAAACTCAGCGACACCTTTGTAGGTCGCAGCATCTTTACCGCCCATGACCCACAGGCTGGCTCCGCCGATAATGGCGTTCTGCGGTGCGCCTTTCGCATCGGCGTCATACGGCATCATGCCAACACCGTAGTTGAACTTGGCATGTTCGCGAATATTCGCCAGCGAACCGGAAGAGGCCGTGGTGATAGCGCAATCGCCGTTGTAGAACTTCTCGGTCGGCTCATCCTTACGCCCGAAATAGGTGAAGTCACCCTTCTTGTTCATGTCCTGCAACAGCTGGATGTGTTTGACCTGCGTTGGCTTGTTGAATTCCAGCACGGCATCGGTGCCGTCAAAGCCGTTGTTCTTGCTCGCAACTGGCAGACCATGCCAGGCGCTGAAGTTTTCAATCTGAATCCAGCCCTGCCAGCCGCTGGCGTAGCCGCACTTCATCCCAGCAGCACGCAGTTTGGCGGTGTACTCAGCCATCTGCTGCCAGGTTTTCGGCGGCTGCTCAGGGTCTAAACCGGCTTTCTTGAAGGCATCTTTGTTGTAGTACAGCACCGGCGTGGAGCTGTTAAACGGCTGCGACAGCAGGTGACCGCTCTTCGCATCGGTGTAATAACCAGAGACAGTCGGCACAAATACCGACTCATCGAAATTAATGCCTGACTCTTTGAAGACTTCATAGACAGGCTTGATGGCTTTACTTGCCATCATGGTCGCCGTACCGACTTCATAGACCTGCAAAATGGCGGGCGCATTCCCCGCGCGGTAGGCCGCAATCCCGGCAGCCAGATTCTGTTCGTAGTTGCCTTTGTAGACCGGCACAATTTTTACATCGCTGTGCGCTTTGTTAAAACGGTCAGCCAGAGAATTCACTTCTTTCCCTAATTCGCCTTCCATGGAGTGCCAGAAAGGAATTTCTGTCGCGGCCTGCGCACTGGCGCTCATCAGCGCTAATGCCACACACGCCGCGGCGGTGCGAATAGCATGTGTTTTACGAATGGTGTTGTTGAACATGCCTGTCTCCTGCAATCAATTAAATGCGCCATCATTACGGCGTTTTTTATGCGAAGGTAAACATGACATGAGCGCATGACAGAAAAATAACTGGAAGATGACGGAAGAATGACAGAGAAAAACCAAAAAGCATCTATTCAACAAAGCCGACATTACGCAGAATATGCATTTGTTCTGATATATGCTGAATAATTCGAGTGGCAGGATAAAACGTTACCGTTTTGAATAACACGAAGTGTTGACCCTTTTGAAGAATAATGAATATATGCGTCGCGGGTACAGTTATAGCAAGTGGTCGAATCGTGGGGCAGATGTTCCTTTGCCCCAACTGTATTTCGTTTAATGACGCGTCTATTTTTGTGGCGAATTAGCCTTCCTGCATCGCTTTTTCTACTTCTTCCGCCAGAATCGCAATACCGCGTTCGATTTTTTCCGGCTCTGGCACATAGTTCATGCGCATGCACTGGTGAGCGTGCGGCCAGTCCTGATCTAAGCCAGGGAAGAAATAGTGACCCGGCACCATGAGGACGCCGCGTTTTTTCAGGCGTTGGTACAGAATTTCTGTCGTGATAGGCAGATCCTTAAACCATAGCCACAGGAAGATTGCGCCTTCCGGCTTATGAATCAGGCACTGCTCAGGCGACAGGTAGCGGCGAATGATCGCGATAGTCTCCGTCACGCGCTGCTGGTAGAACGGGCGTATGACGTCATTAGATAAGCGCAGCAGATCGCCACGCTGAATCATCTCGTGTGCCAGCGCCGGGCCAACCGCGCCCGGAGACAGGCTAATGATGCCGTTCATGTTGCCGATGGCGGAGATCACCTTTTCATCCGCAATGACGATACCGCAGCGTGAGCCGGGCAGACCCAGCTTGGACAGGCTCATGCACAGGATGATGTTCGGGTTCCACAGCGGCGTGGCATCGCTGAAGATGATGCCGGGGAAAGGCACGCCATAGGCGTTATCAATCAGCAGGGGAATGTTGTGCTGCTGCGCCAGAATATCCAGACGCATCAGCTCGTCATCGGTCAGCACGTTACCGGTCGGATTGGTCGGGCGGGAGACGCAGATCAGCCCGATCTCATCGGTAATCGACAGATGATCGAAATCGACGTGATATTTAAATTGCCCTTCGGGCAACAGTTCGATCTGTGGACGAACGGAGACGAACATGTTGTCGTCCAGCCCGGAATCCGAATAGCCGATATATTCCGGTGCCAGCGGGAACAGCACTTTTTTCAGGCTGCCATCGCTGTGGCGACCGGCAAATAAGTTAAATAAGTAGAAAAACGCACTCTGGCTGCCATTTGTTAGTGCAATGTTCTGTGGTCCGATCTGCCAGCCTAATTCATTACTCAGTAGCTCGGCCAGCGCCTTAAGCAGCGTATCCTTACCTTGCGGGCCGTCGTAGTTGCATAGCGCTTCCGTTAATTTCCCTTGTTCCAGCATATCCTGACACAGCTGTTTGAAGTAGCTGTCCATCTCTGGAATATGCGCCGGATTGCCGCCGCCCAGCATGATGGCACCTGGCGTACGCAGCCCTTCGTTCAGATCGTCCATTAATTGGGTGATGCCAGCGTGGCATGTGAATTTCTTACCGAAAAGAGAAAAGTTCATAGTTTAGTTATCAGTGGTCGTACACAGGTTATTGGCAACCATAGCGCTTGCGCCAATAGGGTGCAATGTGGTCAAAAAACAGACTTGCGATTTTTTATCTCACCATATATTTAAAATTCAGCATGAATATCTGACACGTATGTGAGTAAAGCAAGGGGGGTTTGGGCATCGGCTACACCATTGCCATACATACTAACCACTGAGTCTGGTGGTCAGCCATCCCACATCATGGTTACGCTTAGTCATTGTCACGTAACGTCATAATTATCTTTTCTTATCCGTATTGTCATTTTACGCGTACCTTGAAGACGGTATTTGTTACGTATTTGATCAGGGGATGGGAATGTCGTTGAAAGATGCGCTGCTCGCGCTGTGTGTTGTCGTGCTATGGGGCGTGAACTTCGTGGTGATCAAGGTTGGGCTGAACAACATGCCGCCTTTCTTACTGGCAGGGCTACGTTTTTCGCTGGTGGCGCTCCCGGCTATTTTCTTTGTTCCTTTCCCACGAATTCCTCTGAAATGGCTGCTCGCCTATGGCATGACGATCAGCTTTGGTCAGTTTGGCTTTTTGTTCCTCGCCATCAAGCTGGGCATGCCTGCCGGGATTGCCTCGCTGGTGTTACAGGCTCAGGCCTTTTTTACGCTGCTCGTTGGCGCAGTTTTACTGTCAGAAAAGCTGCGCTGGAATCACGTGGTTGGGATTCTGGTGGCAGCGATTGGGATGGTGGTGCTGGCAGAAGGACGCACGGCGCTGCAAATGTCATCCGGTATGACCGCCACCACGCTGCTGCTGACGCTGGCGGCGGCGCTGTCATGGGCGCTGGGTAACATCATCAATAAAATTATCATGAGTAAAAACAGCGATGTGCGCATTATGTCGCTGGTGGTGTGGGGCGCGCTGGTGCCTGTCGTGCCGTTTTTCATCAGTTCCTGGTTGTTCGAAGGCGGAGACGCAATTGTCCATAGTTTAACGACGATCCAACTGCCGACGATCTTGTCGTTAGTGTATCTGGCGTTTGCGGCAACCATCATCGGTTACGGGATTTGGGGTAGCCTGCTGGCACGCTATGAAACCTGGCGTGTGGCTCCTTTGTCGCTGCTGGTGCCGGTGGTTGGACTGGTCAGTGCCGCCGTGTTCCTTGGCGAATCTCTTTCACTATTGCAGGTCGTGGGCGCGCTGCTGATTATGGTCGGCCTGCTGGTGAATGTGTTTGGTGCACGGCTGCGTTCATGGCGACCCGTGCGGCAGCCGTGACCTGCATGTCCCGTAATGGGGCGTATTTATCGTGCAGCGTCGCAAAGCGACGCTGCTATTTTCGCAATTTCTCATGCCTTTCCTACGCTTCTTACTGGTGCTGACGGATCCGTTAAGCCGTGGTCATTTTCTGGCGCGGACTTTGCAAGTTGGCTTCGCAAGAGGGTAGAGCTAAAAGCAATCAGTGAAATCAACGGGATAAAGGGGTCTTCATGAGAATAAGAAACACGACACTGGGAAGGGTGGCATCGGGAAAATGGCTGCTGTCACTGAGTGTGACGGCGCTGTTGGTGAGTGGAACGGTACAGGCAGCGTCTGCCCCTGCGGTGGAAGCGAAAAATGGTATGGTGGTCAGTTCGCAGTATCTGGCTTCGCAGATTGGCGTCGATATCATGAAAATGGGCGGTAATGCGATTGATGCCGCCGTGGCCGTGGGCTATGCGCAGGCAGTGGTGAACCCCTGCTGTGGCAATATTGGCGGCGGCGGGTTTATGACGCTGCATCTGGCCGATGGGAAAGACACCTTTATCAACTTCCGTGAAACGGCACCGGCGGCGGCCAGCGCCAACATGTATTTGAACGCGGATGGGAGTGTGAAAAAGGACGCGAGCCTGTACGGCTATCTGGCTGCTGGCGTACCGGGAACGGTGCTGGGGCTGGATACTGCGCTGCAAAAATACGGCAAATTGACGCGCGAACAGGTGATGGCACCCGCAATTAAACTGGCGCGTGAAGGTTTTGAACTGACGCGAGCAGACACCGATATTCTGGACACCACCGTCAAGCGCTTCAAAGCCGATCCTGAGGCGGCGCGCATTTTCCTGCGTCCTGACGGTAGTGCGTTGCAGCCCGGCGATAAGTTGGTTCAAACCGATCTGGCGAATACGCTGGCGGCGATCGCCGCTAAAGGGCCGGATGCTTTCTACAAGGGCACAATCCCGCAGATGGTGGAGAAAGCGGCAAAGCAGGGCGGCGGAATTCTGACGGCAGCTGATTTTGCCGATTACCGTATTACCGAAACGGCACCGGTAACCTGTAACTATCGCGGTTATCAATTTGTCTCTTCGCCACCGCCCAGCTCCGGTGGCGTCACGATGTGTGAAATTCTCAATATTGTCGAAGGTTACGACATTAAATCGACGGGCTTTAACTCGGCAGCCACCGTGCATGTGCTGACGGAAGCGATGCGCCATGCGTACATGGACCGCAACACGTACCTCGGCGATCCGGCGTTTGTGAGTAATCCCGTCGAGCGCCTGTTGAGTAAGGATTATGCCGCCGAAATCCGCAAAAAAATCGAACCGGAGAACGCGACGCCGTCCAAAAACGTACAGCCGGGGATTGGCCCGCACGAGCGACCAGAAACGACGCACTACTCCATCGTGGATAATCAGGGCAATGCGGTGTCCACCACGTATACCGTTAACGGGCGTTTTGGTTCGGTGGTGATTGCGCCGGGTACGGGCTTCTTCCTCAATAACGAAATGGATGACTTTACCGTGAAGGTTGGCGAGAAAAACCTGTACGGGTTGGTGCAAGGGGAACGTAATTCGATCGCCCCCGGTAAGCGCCCACTTTCGTCCATGAGCCCGTCACTGGTGACGAAAGATGGCAAAGTCTTCATGGTGCTCGGTTCGCCCGGCGGTTCGCGCATTATCACCATCACGCTGCAAACGGCGTTGAATATCATCGATCACGGCATGGCACCGCAGGAAGCGGTGGACGCACCGCGCATCCATCATCAGTGGCTGCCGGACGAGGTGTATTACGAACAGCGTGGGCTGTCTGCGGATACGCTGAACCTGCTGAAGCAGCGCGGCTACAAGATGGTGGAACAGACGCCTTGGGGCGCAGCAGAGCTGATTTTGGTTGGCTTACCGGGTGCGGCGGGCGTGACGCCTGCGGATTCAGGCAATGACTCGGCGGTATCCGGCAAAGTGCGTGAAGGTTACCTGTACGGCGCAAATGATATCCGCCGCCCAGCTGGAGCGGCGATAGGGTATTAATTTTAAGGAACGTCAGGGGCTTATTTCGGTAGGCTCCTGAGTTTTTTACTGAGTTGCTCTACCATCGTCGGAACCACGACAACAAACTGTTGTTCCGACGAGTAATAAAATTACTTCATGAGCATCGATGGTGTGGCGAACCCAGTCTCGGTGTTAATTGTATAATTCCCACCATCCTATCGGTATGCCGTAATGCTACCGTCACTATGCAATGTCATGTTTGTAAATGGGTTTCCTTCACTATCAAAATCGCTACTAACTTGCCGAATCGTATCTCCCTGTTCATCTAGAAAATATATGTTTCTTGCAATTTTGACTCTTTTGTATAGGTTTTCCATTCCTAACCGATCAAGGAGAACTAATTTCTTCCCGCTTGGGAGATTATATCTACTTAATATGTTATCAGTCATATTTTTAGCTTAATTAAATTTTTATAGGGTGAGTTATTGCTTAACTGGTTTCAGGTTTTTTCAACTAATCCAAGTATTTGCATATCATAAAGAAGTTCTTTTTTATCATTTTCAGATGAACATTTTTTTGTTTCACTGCGTTAAGAAATTCATGAGCATTATTGCTCTTTTTTCTGCGAAAAGCCGCCTTCTATGAAGGCGGAGTTCTGTTAGTTGGATATTTTATCCAGCAAAAATTTAACCTTATCAGCATCTTCTGGATGAATTTTTACATATCTCTCACAAGCTAATCGAATGTATTTTAAAGCAGTCTTCTCTGGAACAATGACTTCACCTTCCCATACGCCAAACATTATTCCTTCAAAATGGAAATCAGTATCTAATTCCTGTAAGTCTGGAAATTGGCAATATGTTTCGTTGATTACAAAACCATGTTTTTTTATAATACTATCTATGCCATAGATGAATTTATTCTGAAGATTTAATGAATTAAAAAAATCCATTATAATCCACTCGTTGTCATTGTTATAATTTGTTTTTTCAAAAATATATTCGTTAGTCATTTTGTCACCGGAAAGAAATTAGTTACAGACCCAGTTTGTTGATCCAGATAAACCTGAAATTTTACACCGCCAGCATTCTCCGTATACTCTCTTCTTCCTAAGGCAATAGCGTTTTTATAGCCTAAAGCTGCTGCTTGTTGTCCTAGTTCTAATATTCTTTTATCACTAAATATTTGGGGGTCATAAACTGTTTTTTCAAAAATTTCTGTTTTATAACCTATTACATTTCCTTCTCTATCTTTCGCAGGTATTTGATATTTAATATGTGTGATCCCTTCAACTTCGCTGTGAGTTTGAGATGAAACCTTTACATTGTTTTGTTTCACTGCGTTAAAAAATTCATCAGCATTGTGTGCACCACCGATCCCTTTTTTCTGCGAAGAGCCGCCTTCATAGAAGGCGGCATATTGTTAGTTAGGGATTTTAGCCAGCAAGCGGTTGACCTTTTCTGCATCTTCCGGATGAAATTTCACATATCTTTCGCAGGCCAGACGGACATACTGATAGCAGATTTCCTCGCTGACAATTACAGCATCTGCTTCAGAAGCAGGATAGCCAACAGCAAACTCTACTCCCTCAAAATGCTCACTCTCATCATAACTATTCATGTCAGGGAAATTACAATAAGCTCCGTCAGAATTAAATCCTATCTTTCTTATAATATATTCAGTGGCTTCTATGAAGTTCCTGTCAGAAGACATTATGTTGAAGTAGCCTACTATGACTTCATTTAAACCAGAATGTACGTCTGACATTTCAAACAAATTTTTATTCATATTGACTTATCCAGTAAATTAATTCGGATGGAAGCTTTTTACTATGCCTGTAGGTTTATCGACATATATCCTGAAGCTAATACCTTCAATAGTAGCATTGGCAGCACCATTCGCGCTGCTCATAGCTTCTTTATAAGCGTTAGCAGCCGCTAGGTTTCCAATTTCTAATATTTTCTGATCAGAGAAAACCTTAGGATCATAGATGGTCTTTATTTCAGGTGTTGCTTTGTAACTTCCGGTAAGGTTTCCAGCTCGATCTTTAGTCGCTATAAGATATTTCACGTGTGTGATGCCCTTCACTCCGGTAGGGGTTTCACTAACAATTTTCACATTATATTCCTTTGCTGCTGCATAAAACGCATCAGCATTGTGTGCACCACTGATCCCTTTTTTCTGCGAAAAGCCGCCTTCATAGAAGGCGGCATATTGTTAGTTAGGGGTTTTATCCAACAAATTTTTGATCTTTTCTGCATCTTCTGGATGAATTTTTACATATTTTTCGCAGGCCAGACGGACATATTGATAGCAGATTTCCTCGCTGACAATTACAGTTTCGTCCTCTGTAGGAGGATACCCTATTGCAAATTCAACACCCTCAAAATGCTCACTTTCATCATAACTATTCATGTCAGGAAAATTACAGTAAGCACCATCAACATTTAGTGTCCATTTTCTAGATAATAATTTTATAGCCTCTAAAAATCTGTCTTCTTCATACATCCTATTGAAATAGGATACGATGATTAGATTTAATCCGGAATCGATATCCTGTTGCCTAAATAGTTCCTTTTTCATTATTAACCTCAGTTAGGATGATAATTTCTCACCATTCCAGTAGTTTTATCTACATATATTCTAAAACTAATGCCATCGACAATTTCGCTGGCTTGCCCATTCTCACTTTTCATTGCTACTTTGTAGGCTTGCGCAGCTGCCTGTTGCCCAAGCTCTACTATTTTTTGATCACTAAATATTTTAGGATCGTAAATAGTCTTTGTTTCAACGGAGTTTTTATATTCCCCCGTGAGGTTTCCAGCTCGATCTTTAGTGGCTATAAGATATTTCACCTCTGTGATCCCCTTCACTCCAGTAGGGGTTTCACTAACAATTTTCACATTATATTCCTTTGCTGCTGCATAAAACGCATCAGCATTGTGTGCACCACTGATCCCTTTTTTCTGCGAAAAACCATCTAACGTTGCGATATGCTGCGGTAGGCCAATTTTAAAACTTATCCCATCAGGATAAGTAAATGTCGTGCCTTCCTTGGTGGTCATCATGATGACTTTTTCACCAGAAGTCAGCTGAATAATTGCGGTTTCTCCTGCAACCGTATTGATCCCTTTGTATCCCGCCACCGTTGCAGTAATAGCATGCAACTGCATGACAGAGTCATAGCGTGATGCCACTTCATCCCAGCTTTTCCCTGTGGCTTTTGCAATTGCGGTGATCGCTGCATCTCTGGTAATGCTACCAGCGTCTAGCCCTTGCAGTATCTTGTCTACATTTGCCGCATCTTCGGGGTATAAGTCCCGATAAACCAAACGATAATTGACGTTTTTACCATAGCTATCGAGAGCTTGCTGTGCCTGTACTAACAAGGTTGAGCAGTTTGCGATGGATTTGTTACCTTGGGTGCAAATATCTCGAATTGCTTTGTCACGCTCCTGATCCAATCTCCGAGTCGCGGCTAATTCTTTTGCTTCATCTGGAGTTAACGTCCCTGCTTTTTCTTTACGTTCCAGAATGCCTTTCTTTTCGGCTTCTGCTGCGCTTAGATAGTTGAAGTTAACCGCAATCTGACCAGCATTAGCGCCGCTGTAGGCCCCTTGCGCTTTCCCTGTTGCGATTGCACCAGCTAAGCCACCAATGAATCCAGCAGATTCACTGACTTTTCTCGACCAGTTTTCATCCATGGAAAAACTGTTACCTAATGCATAGGCTGCAAGTTCCGCGCTTAACGCACCCACGGCGGCACCTTTCACATTGCCACCTCTAATTTCGGCGGTAATCGCAGATATTGCGCCGTAGCTTAATGCTTTACCGAACGTATTTTGGATGAAGCCTTCTCTGGCGTTGTAGTTGATTCCTTCAGCACTGATTTGGTTAGAAATATTAGATAGCAAGGCCGTAGTAAAATTATCTTTAAAGCTACCACCATTAATGGCAGTACCAAGGCCAGAACTAATAACCGACTGCCCGGCGACGCGTTGAGCTATCTTGCTCCAATCATTATTACTGAGGATGGGAAGTTTGGTTTGGGCTGAACCTACGCCTGTGTTGCTGACTTTTAATACGCTGTCGAAACCAGCCAGCGCACCACCCACAGCCATTGAAGTCACCAGCGACTTAACGGAAGCGCTGCTACCCAGTGTTTGCAGAGTTTTGGTAAGGTTGCCTTTGTTATCAACCAGTGCGACTGCCGCCTGTGATGTCAGTGCCGTCATGCCTGAGTAAACTGCACCAGACATCACGGTTGCTGTCATACCTGTTGCACCAGCGGTATTAACCGCTGCCGTTGCTGCCATCCCTGCCAATCCCGCTCCTGCGGTAACTGCTGCAACGGCGATAGCGATAACCGCTCCCACCACTGGATTCAGGCTTTGTGTGGTGTGGTTCCAACTACTGTAGGCATCCTGTACTGCGTTCCATTGCACGTCTTTACGGGTATTCAAACCTTTAAGCCATGTTGCTCCAGGTGTATTGCTGAGAGTCAGTAACGCGTTTTGCAGTGACTGAGCATTGTGTGTTTTTACGGCAGCGGAAACTCCTGCTGTGGCATCAACGGTAAACTGACCACCTGCATGGATAGATGGCAATAGCCAGGTGTCCTTGGTGTATCCCCTGTCGGAATTTTTAATGAAAAAACCTTTCGATGTGGTGATGGTTTGCTCGAACGTGGTATTTTTTACCGCTTTAAAGATAACCTGACCCTTAGTACTGGTGAGTTTGGCGTTCTTGCCCGCCGCTATTTTGCTGGCTTCATAGATGCTGTCATCGCGGCTAAGCAGATTGATGTTACTTCCAGCGGTAAACTCGGTTACTTTGTTGCTGACATTATGGTACGTCCGCTTGCCCTTTTTCTTCTTGCCATACCAGGTGCGGCTGCTGGATTCTGTTTCATAGTGATTGGTTTCTTCCATGGCCTGCGCATACAGGAATCCCCCTTTAGCAGCAACATCCATTGCGCCTTTTGCAACTAAACTCGTTGCCTGGAATAAGATGCTGCTGTTGGATAAAAGCGTCAGCACACCACCGCTGTTTAGCACGACATTTTGTTGTGTCGTCGACTCATTAAATTCATTATTTCCTTCTCGCATCGCGTAATTTTTTAGTGCGTTAAATTCCATCTTTCCACGGGAGCTTAACGTCATATCCCCTATTGAGGACAATGAACTTCCGGATGCAATGAAATCGCCATTTGTGGCGAGGGTAAGATTTCTCCTTGCATTAATCTGAGTGATAACATGGCGATCGTCTCTATTGTCCTCATCAGGAGTGGCGATGGCAGAATACGCGGTAGAAAGTAATGAAAGAGTGTTGCCAGCCAAGAGGGTAATATCACTGGCGGATAAATTCGCTGATTTAATATTAGTCGCACCTCCTGAATTGATCAGTAAATATCCAGTGTTAATCCTACTTGATAATGAAGGTGTAAGTGTTGATGGCAAAAACTCGTTGTAGACATTACCTACTGTTTTAATATCGATAGTTACTATGCCATTAGCAATTAAATCAATACCTTTTCCGGTAGTAAGAGATACACCTGATAAGGTAAGGTTACCTTTTGCTTTGGCAAGGATATTACTGTTTGAAAATATATTGCTTAGCTTAAAAAATGCATTGTCAAATATTTTTTTATTATTTTCTTGAGTTGTTTCCAATTCTCGTTTGTGGGTAATTAGGTCATAGATTGAGCTATTTATTGTAATGTCTTTCCCAGCAGTTAATTCGGTGTTTTGATTGTTGCTGAAATTAACTCCTGATAATTTTATGTTTCCTCCTGCATTTAGGGAAAGTGTGTCCCCTGCGTGGAGTGATGCATATTGGCGATTTCCGTAATTATTGAATATTGGTGATGATGTAGTAGCATAAATAATGTCGCCTTCGCGGCTATTAAGATTAATATTCTTTGCTTTAAAAACCGATGTCGTTGAAGCAATTGTGGCAATGGTGTTGATGTTTATGTCTTTGTTTTTTGATATTAAATTTGAATTATCAATATAAGTTTGGTTTTTAGAAATCAAATTTATATTATCTGATGATTCAATTATACCATTTATTATTATATCACCAGAATTAAGTAAAACTTCATTTCCATTAATGTTTGTTGTGTCAGGAGTGACAACCGTTGGAGAGGTTGGTTGCAGGACATTTCCTATTTTTATTAGCCTTTCAAAATCTGCAACGACATTCCCAGTGGCATGTACCTTTGCCGATAGCAGCTGCTCGCCTTTAAAAACGCTCTCTTTGTCTTTGACTTTATAGTAGGCAAGGATAAGCGGTATACCATCATCCAAAACAGTTGTACTGGCCGATTGTGGCGTATTCGAGCGTCTAATAGACTGTTCTTGTGCCGTTTCTGAACGGAAATTGGTTGTATGCTCAGTTTGTTTTAACAATGGGGAGATATTTAAGAATTCCTGTCCTGCCAGAAAGATATTTCCAGAGGAATTCAAACTACTGGCATTATTCTCCAACCGCGTGGCGTTAATATAGAGATTTTTTGCTCCGTTAATTTCGGATTCAGATGTGGCAAATTCCCCTTCAAACTCTTTTTTAACAATTAAAGGGATATACGTTTTCGCATCGGAAAGCGATCGAATTGGTAATTCATTACCAACATTAAGGTTGGCGTAAGTTAAATCCTCCTTCTTTTTTACAACGACCTGATCTCTGACGTTTTGAAGTGAGTTCGTCCGAATCACCAAATCCCCAGTATTGGTTTTAATCGTTCCCGAGCGGTTTTCAACTTTACTGCTTTTGTTACCCAACGCATCCTTTTGCATCCACAGATTTTTTCCTGCCTGAATAGTCGCTTGGGTGTTGGTCAGATTGTCGTGCAGTAGATGCATATCCTGCCCGGCAATCAAATGCCCCTCATTGTTTAACGTGCTGCTGGCAATGGTTGTATTTCCATCACTTTTTACCGTCGCGTTACGGCTGATGTCCGTTTGTTTAGCGATGATCTCCAAATCAGTTTTCGCGCTGGCATTGCCTAGTTGAAGCTGACCGCTAGTACTAAGCGTAATGCCTTGCTGGGTCGTGGTCAGGTTAGCGACGTTAGCGCCGACCCCGTCCTCGGTCGCCACTAACCGTATACGCTCCGCATACATCCCACCAAGAGCCTTAGTATCAACGGCCAGCTGTGGTATGTTGCCGTCGCCTGCAATCGCATTAATCGTCCCGTCTTTAAATCCGATGCGGTTAGCGCCCTGTGTCAGGTTGAGGTTTTTTGCCGTGATTTTTCCATTTAGTTCGGTAGCGCGACTGATGATGTCAACATAGTCTTGATTACTGGCATCAAGTCCTTTATTACCAATAGTGATAGTTCCATTTTTTACTTCTAGTGCGTCCAAAGCCCCTTGTGCATCAAACTGCGTTTTTCCAGTTGTGAGTATTGCCCCCTGAGTATTGATGAACCCACATCCGTCACAGGTGATGCCGTTAGGGTTAGCAATCAATACGTTGGCTTTATTCCCGAAGACTTCTATCTTCCCTTGCAGGTCTGAGCGGGTGGAGCCCGTCACCTCGTTGATAATCAAATCGGCCGCTTTGCCATTGAGGTTGGCGTTAGCGTTTAACTGTCCGGCCAACTGCGATTGACCTGCCGCAATGCTGTTGTTTAGCACGGCACCGGGTGTCCCGACGCTGAAGTCTTTATAGGTGTTGTGAGAAACACCTGCCGCATTTGGTGTTGCGATATTGATGACCGGTACGGCACCCGCGTTATTGACCTGCGTGCGTGAGCTGTCTGGCGTGAGCGCCGCGAACGCGGGGTGTAACGGTTGGATCGCGGTCAGGTAGATCAGCAGGTAGCTAAGCCCGCGTGTAGTGCGGTTATTGAATTTTTCCATGTGACTTTCCTTGTTTTCCTTTTGCTGTGAATCAATGACTTAATCAAAAAGTGCTGTAACGGGGAGGGAGACGTTCCAGTAAACGACGGCGTTATCGGGATGGAGATCGTCCGGGAAATGCAGCGGTACGCCGAGCGACACGGATTGGCTTACCCAACGTGAAGACGCGGACAGACCAACGGAAGCGCCGGTCATATTGCCGCCATCAACTTTGCCGGTTTTTCCGGCGATCCATCCGCTATCCACTGCTGTTGTGAGCGCGATATCACCCAGGAGCGGCAGCGTGGCGAATTGCCAGTTCACTTCGTTACGCCAGTAGAAACCCCGATTGCCGGTCAGCGTTTGTTCCTTAAAGCCCCGCACGGAATACTCGCCGCCGAGCGAGACACGTTCGCTGGTATACAGGTTGTCCGGCGTGGTTTGGCCGTAAAGGGAAGTCAGGAAGGTCAGCGAGGGTGTAAGTGGGTAGAAATAGCTGCTGCTGACGCTCAATTTACGGAACTCGCTGCGTGGCAGGCCACTATTTTCCTTTGTGTCATCCGTCGCGCCCCAGCTCCTCAAGCCGTGGCTCAGCATCGGGTTGAGCGTAAAATATCCACCTGCCAGCGTGGTGCTGTAGCTGAGTCCAATACTGGCGCTGCTGACCGTAGGGCTGCTGACTTCAAGGCGTTCGCCTGCCATGCGGTTCTCGGTGCGTCGGCGAGAGAGTGCACTATCCAGCGCCAGCTTCTGCTTACCATCCCGATAGAGTGTTCTGTTGAGGCTTAGGCGGTGGGTATTGCTTTGGCCTTCATAGCGATACGCGCTGCTGCCAATCGGGATCGGCTGGAAAAAGTCGTTCCAGGCGTATTGATAGCCGAGTGTCCAGTAGCCATAAGGCAAGGACATCCCGCCCGATAAGGCTTTGCTGTCGTAGCGATGGTTGAATGCGCTATCACGGCTGGCGGTGAGCCACCAGCGGTCAGCGAGTCGCAGCGGGTTATCGAGCGTGAGATGAGTGGAAAGTTGTTCGCGGCCCGTGCTTTTTTGTCCGCTGTTGTCCGTGCTGAGAGACAAGGCCACAGGGCGGGATTTTGTGGTGCGTTTTAGATAAACAATCGAACTTCCGGCTTGTTTTCCCGGCTGAATATCAATCGCCACCTGTTGCGAAGGCAGGCGATTAAGCTGTTCCATCCCTTGTTCGATATCGCGCAAATTAAGAATACGTCCTTCCAGCCCGGGGAATGCCATCTTGATTGCGAGTGGTGTTTCCCCTTCCATGCGAATCGCTTCAATCTTCCCCTCGCTGACGCTGATGATGAGCGTGCCGCCGGAGAGGTCTTGCTCCTGTAAATAGGCCTGACTGGTGACAAAGCCGTGATTGAGGTAGGTGTTGGTGGTTTCCCTCACGACGTTATGGATGGTGGCTAAATCAAGGCAGTGATTTTGGTAGCGTTGCTGGAGAGCGGCCCGATCTTTCGTCGAGAGAGTGTTTGCACCGTGAAAGACAATGCTTTGGATGGGGAAGCAGACGGCATCCTTTGCTGCTGATGCTGTGACTGTGGGTATCGTTAAGGTGGTGCTGTTTTCCAACGATAAACGCTGCTGCTTGGCCTGCTCCAATAATGCTTTTTGCTGGAGTTCCAGCGCATCTCGATCTGTTGGGCTGATGGCGGTAGCGGCAAAGGCTGAGCTGCTGACGCTCAAAAGAATAATGCTTATAAAAGAAAGGATTTTACACAAAATGAACGCGATCCTTACGTTGATTTACATTTTGCGCTTATATACACAAATGCCTTATTCCGTGGCTAGGTAGAATCGATTTCCAATAGAAATTCGACAGAATACGTTGAGAAACTCAATAAATGAGAATAAAAATAATAGTCATTATCATTTTTGTATGAATAGGTAGATAACTATATCGTAAGAGATAATAATTTTTATATTTATCATTGGGTTTCCGCTGTTCCGGAAACCCAATGAGGGGGAAGGTTACTTAAAGTCCGCGTAAGGCGTTAGCGGCTGCGGTGGGCTGTCGAGATCGCCTTGCCAGCCGGAGGCGGAGTAGCGCAGGTAGATGAGGCCGTGGCTTGGGGTGTAGTCCTTCGCCTGCTGAATGTCGATACCGACACCCAGCGTCCAGTGTGAGCTGAGGCGGCGTTCGACGATGGCACGCGCCGTATAGCCGAAACCGGAACTGCTGCTGCCTTCTTCGATGGCGTCTCTGTCGGTGATCGCAGCGTTGCCAAGCAGGCCGACTAGTGGATAGCGCCGCTGATCTTTGGTGGAGGAACGTGACCACGACAGCGATCCGCCGAGTTCCCACGACCAGTTTTCCGTCCGCTGCCGATAGTTCACCGGCACGCCCAGCGAGAAGTATTGCTGTGGGCTGTAGTAGCCGCCCTGACCGAGCGAGTAACCGCTTAAATCCTTCTGGTAACGCCACCACATGCTGTTCAGGCCGACCGTGACGCGTCGGTTATCCTCGTTAATCAGCTTGTAGTAATAACCTGCCATTGCGCGGGCTCGGTCGTTATCGGCCACGTTTTTACCCGTAATCTGGTGGACGCTGAAATCACTCCAGATGCCGTGCGCTTCGCCCCGATCGTAGCTCAGCCCGAGGCTGACGCCCGTGGCGCGCACGCCGCCCCAGGTAATGCCGGTGCCAGGGTCTTTGGTGCCGCCGAAGGCGAGTAGTGAGCTGGAGATCGGGCGGCGCGATGCCGTCGCGGTCCAGCCGATTTGCCGCCAGTCACCGCTGTAGCTTGCGCCGCCGACAACGTCGACGACATCAAAGCCGAGCGGCGTGGTGCCGATGTCTGCTGACCAGCGATCGTTCTTCCAACCTGCGGCGACGCTGGTGCCGGTGGCTTTCTGCGATTTGCCGTCGAAGCAGTCCTGTGTGGCGCAGGTGCCGAAGGTTTCCCGATAGGCACCGTTGCTGTCTGGAGAGAAGGAACCGGCGTTCATCTGCACGGTATCGGTGCGGAAGAAGGCGCGGCCGTCGTACAGCGGCATATCCACCTGCAACATGGTGTCGTGGGCGCTCAGGTCGGAAACGCCGCCGGTACCGCTCGAACTCCCGTAATCGTGGTCAAGGGTGACGGTAATATCCTGCTTGCGGTACAGGTCTGCGGCATCGGCGCGGATGCCGCGTTGCAGCCAGTCGTCCCCTACCTGATTACGTGTTAGCCGGGTGTAGTCATCGTCGCTTTGCGGCAGAGCGGGCGTGATGCCGCTGGCGACCATCGCCTGTTTATAGTCCTGCTGCGCCTGCTCAGGTTGAGATCGTTGCTGTTCAACGCGTGCCGCATCGCGATAGATCAGTGCTGTCGTTTGATCGATAGGAGTTTGACCGACGGGCTCTTTCTGCGCGTCGATTTTTAGCTGGCGGAAAAGCGCCGTCGATTTTTGCGGATCCCCGACGGCTTGCCAGGCGTTGGCGACGCGCCGCTGCGCATTGAGCGTATCAGCCGCCTGCGTTGGAAGCTGGTTCAGGCGCTGACGCGCGTCATCTTGTCGACCCTGCGCGATAAACGCATCGATTTCACCCAGTTGCGCATCGGGGTTCTGCGGCTCTCGCGTGCGGATGTGCTGATAATCTGCCAGCGCCGTAGCGTATTCACCCCGAGCCAGCGCCCAGTCTGCAAGCAGGAGATCGATGCGGGTGTCAGCCGGTTGCTGGCGGAGGAAAGCGATAGCGGCGGATTCGTCACCCGCGTCGCGTATCGCTTCCGCTTTAGCCAGCGTGGTTTGCATCGTCAAACGCTGAGATAAGTCGCGCATATCGTCGCTCCACTGCGCTGCGGGAAGCGTGTTCAGGTGAGCGAGTGCTTGCTCATCGCGATTGGTCGATGACAGGTAAAGTGAGTAAACGTAATTCTTTTCCGCGCTGCTCGGGGGTATGGACGTCGCACTCTGTACCACGCTGTCCGCCTGCTGCGTTTTCCCCAGTTGGCGCAGCGTCTGTGCATAGCGATAGGCCAGCCACACATCGTTCGGATCTTGCTGGTTCGCCTGACGATACTTCTCCTCCGCCTGCGCCCACTGCTGCTGTTCTGAAAGCCGATCAGCCTGCTGTTTCAGGATATCGAGCCGCAGTGCGGCAAGCGGTTCCCGCATCGCATTCTGCTGGCTGGGTGACAGGCCGTTGAGGTAAGCGAGTGCTTTTTCCGGCGACTGCCGCTGATAAATGCCGACCAGGCCGCGCAAGGCGTTGTCGTTGCCGGGTTCAAGGTGTAAGGCCTGCTGATAGAGCGGCTGAGCGGCGGCATCATTCTTACTGGCAACGGCGACATCACCCAGACCAATTAGCGCATAGGCGTTGGTGTTATCCATCTGGCGTGCCTGCTGATATTTCTGCCGCGCCAGCGGTAGGTTGTTGGCTTTCAGCGCGTTGTCGCCTTCCGCAATCGTGTTCCAATATTGCGTGCTTTGGATGAGACCTTCCCATTTACCGCTGTTGAGGCGATCGGTATCCGCCTGCAATGCTTTCTGGAACTGTGTCAGTGCTTTTGCCCGATCGCCTGCACGCAGGTAAACCAGACCCACTGCACCGATCAGCTCAGGGGCGTTGGGTGTGGCGGCCAGCGCTTGATTGAGCTCACCGAGCGTGGCGCGGTTGCCCCCGCCGCTTTCCACCACCGCCAGACTGCGGAGACGGGCCTGATACGTAGGGTCGGCCAACATTCCCTGCTGACGGTTGAGCGCTTTGCGCGCGGTTTCTGCCTGTTCACCGTCTTTGAATACCGTCAGGAAACGGTTGAGTTCCGCCACGCTCTGCGACGTGATGGGCATTCGGCCAATAATTTCCAGCCATAGCGATGCGGCCTGACTGCGTCCGACGGGATCGTTAGACAGCTGTTGCAGTAAAGGGTAGGCCTGCTCGTTGCGATCCTGACTGAAGAGCAGGCGTGACAGCACCATGCGCAGCGGGACGTTGTCAGGGTAAACCTGATCCAGTGCTTCCAGTTGCTTAATCGCGACGGGTTCCTGATTCGGCAAACGAGAAACCAGACGCCAATACTCCACGGCGAGATCGAGCGTGGGCGGCTCGCCGTGAAAGAGCGTGTCGTACTGCGCTTTGGCTTCCGCGTAACGCCCGGCGGTAGACAGCAAGCGCGCCTGCTGTAATTGTTGACGTGCGGCTTCCTGTGTCAGCGCCAGCGTCATCTCTGCCTGACGATAAAATGTGGAGTCGGGTGCCACGGCCTTCAGTTTTTCTAACTGCTGGCGTGCCTGTGCCTGATCGCCTTGACGCAGCACTAGCCGTAATCTGGCAGCAATAACCTCGGGGTTATCCGGGTCGATAAGTTCCAGTCGATAGAGCGACTGGCGGACGAGATCGTCTTTGTTGCTGGCTTCTCCCAGACGCACCTGTTCCATCAGAAATTGCTCTGGTGACGCGGTTTCCGCGCTGTATGCCTGCGGCGCAGCAACCAGCAATAACGGGAGGAGGCGCAGCCAGTTTACGGTGTTGTTGTGCATTGGCTGCCTCGAGACGGTAAAAGTTGACCTTGTGAAGTGAAGCGATAGCGCTTCTGATCCCATCCCTGACCAAAGAGCGTCAGAGAGGCGGAGAAATAAGCATTGTCATCCAGTGGATTGGCGGCGAGCCGCTGTCGCTGGGCAGCCAGGGCATCCGGTTGACGGGATAGCATCGGAAGTAGTGAAGCGGAAAAGCCTACCGATCCCTGTCCGGTGACGGTGCCTGTCGCGGTGTCCGCTTTTTCGGGCGGTAGCCCTTGTTGGATAGTCTGCTGAATCATCGGCTGAAACTGTTTGAGTAAGTCGGTTTTCCCTCTGCTGCTGTCGGCCATCATCCCCGCCCACAGATAGACGCGGATGGCGTCATAGCTGCCGGCATTGGGTTTGGTGGTATCGGGCTGCCAGCCTTTGCCTTTTTGCCAGATGACCCAATCAGGCGAGAACCCTTTCGGCGCGGTTTCCAACAGCAGGCGCTGCGTGGTGCGCTGCATCGCTTTCCATTTCTCACCCAGCGGAGCAAAACGCGCCAGCAGCGGCGGCGGAAGGTAGCTGGGGTTCAAGCGCCAGCTCTCTTTCTCGGCGAAGCCCACTTTGCCGGGTAACAGCATCACGCCCAGCCCCGGAATGTTAACCACTTCTTCCTCAGCGATACGTGCAAGCAACGCAGTGCCCAGCGTCTGATAACGTACTTCTTTCCACAGTCGACCAGCTTCAAGCAGGTTATAGGCAATCCACAGATCGGCATCGGAAGCCGAGTTCGGATCCAGAACCATCCACTGCTTATCCGTGTTCTCTCCCCACAGCCAGGCGGGCAGATTCGCGCGCAAATCGCCTGCGGACAGGTTGTCCTCCGTCCATTTCAGCAACCGATCAAACATCACGCGATCGTTGGCGACCAGCGCAAAGAATAGGGCGTAGCTTTGCCCTTCGGACGTGGTGATTTTATTGGGTGTTGAGGTATCAATCACCCGTCCTTCCTCGCTGATGTAATACTGTTTGTACTGCTCCCAGGCTGGCCAGTCGCAGACAGCGGCGGTGGCCAGGGAAGTCCATAGCCACAGCAGCGTGGGGATCAGGTAGCGCAGCACGCGTGGCATGGTGCGTTAGTCCCTCTCATCCGGCGACAGGCGACGGCGACTGAAGAATTTCAGGCCACGCCACAACAGCCAGGCAACAATAATGACGGTAAGGGTCGATATGATCGCCAGCCAGACGGGATGCTGCGCCAAGGCGTGCCAGATACGTTCCCACCATGGCAGGTGACCGACGTAGTAAACCTCACCGACGCGCAGATTATTGATACCCGATTCGCGGATGACGGAAACGGAACCAAACAGCGAGGCTCTTTTTTCGCTGTCGATCAGCGCGTTGTTGAGCAGCGTATAGCCCTGCGGGCTATCGGCCAGTAGTGCGACGACGCTACGCTGATCGTGATACGGGGACTGGAAGCCGATAATGGCTGACATCGCACCGTCACCGCTGACGGTGGTTTTGCTGTCTGGCGTCGCGTCAGATGCGGGTGAGCCCATATCTGGGATCGCGGTCTGACGTGTTGGCTGCTTGATCCAACTTTGCGTTTGCTCGACTAGCAGGTTGATTTTGCTGTTGTCGTGCAACTCTGGCGGGATAGCGCCGATCATCAGAATATCGCGGTCCTGCTTATCTATTTGCGTCCAGTCATCGCTGAGCTGCACCGCTAACGCCGGGTAGCCCGTTTGCGACCCAATGTTACCGATGGCGTTCAGCATGGCACTGACCTGAGCCGGTTGTGGCTGTTTGTTCACCAGCACCAGCGTTTGTGACAGGTCAGCCAGTCGGCTGAACGGGTAGCCCGCATTGGCAAAGGCACGCAGATCCGGCATCGCCATAAAGTGACGATAGCCAGAGAAGTTAATCGTCGAATTGCTGTCGATGACGGCGTGATTGACGACTGGCGTATAGGTTTCGCAGCGGTCGGCTGTGCCGCTGGAGAGCAGCGTGGTGTAGTTGAAATCAAAGCGCAACTGGTTGGTGGTGCCCAGTTTCAGCGCCGGAATGGACAGGCTCTTGTCGGAATCCCATAGCCCCTGCGTGAGCGGCAGGCGCATCAACAAGGAATTCTGGTCCTGCTCCGGTGCCAGCGAGAAGGCCTGTACGAACTGGTTGTTCAGGTTGATGCTCAGGCGTGAACCATCCTGAACCTGTGGCGCGGTGTAGCGATATTTCAGGCGCATATCGATGCCCTGACTGCGGATCAGGAACAGGTCGGGCGGCAGGTTCATGGTCAGCGAAATCGGCCGGGGCACGATACCGTCGGTTTGCAGCTGTTCGTTATATTGCTGGAGTTCGGCGAAGGTCATGGGGCGATCGGTGCGTACCCAGTTTGGTGCATCATACGGCTGGCGTGGGGCGAGCTGTTCGACCTTATCGATAGTGACGCTTTGCCCACGGAACAGCGGGTTCCCCTGTGCGATGCCCCGCACGGCGGTAAGCAGTTCATTGTCATCACGCCCCTGAACCAATAGCAGCTTAATATGAGGATCGTTGGGATGGCTGATGATCGATACCGTTGGTCCGTTCACGGCGGGGGCATCGCGCAGGAAATCCGGCCGCTTCTCGTTGGTCGCGAACACAATACCGTGACTATTCGGCAACTGGTTGAAGAGGGCAGGGAAAGACTGCCCGCGCCATTGTGCTTTGCTGCCAAACCACGAGGCGAGTACCGCGGCGGCACGCTGTTGCACCAGATCCGGCTGGTCGGCAAAGACGATGGGCAGCGTTAGCGGGCGGGTATCGCGGCCGTCAAAAAACGGCGCAGGGAACGGCGATAGATCGTCTTTCAGCGGCAGCTTCTGGAATTGCAGATTGAGCGCGCTGGCTTTGCTGACATCCAGCCACAGGCTGGTGCTGGCTGGGTTTTCGCAGATATTTTGATAATGGCCGACGAACACCAATTGCAGGCGGTTAAAGTCCGTGATGTAGCGCGGATCGATAGGCATGCGAACACGGTTGGATTTCCCCATCTGCTCTTTGTTAATCGTGGTGACGCCCATGAGCTCATTGTTCAGATAAACCTTGATATGTGACTCGGTGGGGATCAGCGCCGGTGACGGGGTAAATTCGAGGTCGAGCGAAGCCTGTGTGACCACTTCGTCGCTGCGAACGCCGAACTCAATCTGCCCGTCGGGATTGATACCGCGTAGCGCAAAGGTGCCCGGAGCCGGCGCGATTTGTGCAAACGGCATCACCACGTTGCGCACAGCGGCGTTGGCCGGCGGCTGCACCAGCGGAATCACAGGCATCGTCGTCGCTGGTGTTGCGGTGGCAGCATTGGCGGGCGGCTGCGTCGCACCCCCTTCGGCCGGTGTTTGTGCGTGCGGCGCGGTGACAGCCTGAGATAATGAGCTGACGCCTAAAGCCAATGCGGTGAACCAGATTATTTTTTTCGTCATCGTGTCATCATCAATGTTAAGGGTCTTTCTCGTTGTCGGGAGAAAGACCGTTGATCACGGCCTGTGAATGGCAATCAAGCCACTGTCTTTGCTGTAAACAGGTTCTCTTGTGCAAATCGCGTTTCATGGGCAGACGGCGTCTGGCCCTGATGTACGTTTTTTTCCGGCAGCGCAGCGCCCGGCGAGTCTGTTACGGGGCGTTTCCCCACATAGCGCGGGATGAATGACACAACCCACACCACGGTGTTGAGGAAGGCCAGGATAATGTTGCGTATGACGGGCGGCGCGTAATCGGCCAGACGCAGGTAGCCGCGAAAGCCGAGAGCCAGCACATCAACCAGACTTTCGACCGGTTTATCCTGCGGGAAGCTGTCTTGCCAGAGCGCCCAGGTGTCGGCGCGGGCAAACGTACACTGAATGAAATCAATATGCTGGCGAATGGTCAGGTTGGCCATGCGCAGACCAATTTTGTTGTCGAACGCGCGGGTGACGCTGAAAGGGAAGGCGTACTCCTGCTGACCGCGTTTTAGCAACAGCGAGACGTTATCCCCGACCTGAAGAATGCCTGATTCGCGGGCTTCAACGCCCACGCCACCATCGGAATAGTCGCGCAGGACACAGGGGAAAAGATGTCCATCGGCACGGAGAATAGCGGCGGACATCGACATTTCCACCCGGTGTGCCTGACGCACCTGCTTAGCTTCTACAGCAACCGCGACGGCTCCGCCTAAAATGGTCATGTTGTACATGACCCAGAGCAGGCTGATGAGCACTGTCATGATCTCTTCCGGCGGCCCGTAAATCAGTCGCCAGCCGGCATACACCACCCCGGCGATGTTCAACAGCACCAGCACTAGATAAGGCCGCGTAATCACCCAGTCGACATGCTGTTCTTCCACCAGCCCACCTTTCGCCGTCACGTTGAATTTCCCTTTATGCGGGTTAAACAAGGCCACGGTGGTGGGGCGGGCGATGTACCACGCCAGCACAGTTTCATAAATCTCACTCCAGAACGAGTGGCGGTAGCGACCCTGAATGCGTGAGTTGGTCAGGCTGGCGTGCACCATATGCGGCAACACGTAGAGCGCAATCGCCAGCGCTGGGGCGAAAATGATGTAAGCGTGCAGCAGCAGAAAGGCCAGCGGCGCCGTCAGGAAGATTAGTCGGGGAATACCAGACAGAAAGTGCATCATGGCATTGGCATAACACAGCCGCTGCCCGAGCTTCAGCCCTTTGCCGAATAGGGGGTTATCCAATCGGAAGATTTGCACCATCCCGCGCGCCCAGCGAATACGCTGCCCGATGTGGGCCGAAAGGCTTTCGGTCGCCAGTCCAGCGGCCTGCGGAATGCGGATATATGCCGAGCTGTAGCCACGACGATGCAGGCGCAGCGACGTGTGGGCATCTTCCGTTACCGTTTCGACCGCGATGCCGCCAATCTCATCCAGCGGTTTACGCCGCAGGATAGCGCAGGAACCGCAGAAGAACGTGGCATCCCACATGTCATTACCGTCCTGAACCAGACCGTAGAACAGCGTGCCTTCATTAGGCGTGCGGCGGAAGCGTCCCAGATTGCGTTCGAACGGGTCGGGCGAGAAGAAGTGGTGCGGCGTTTGTAGCATCGCCAGTTTTTTGTCTTTGAAGAACCAGCCCATGGTCAATTGCAGGAAGGAGCGGGTAGGGACGTGGTCGCAGTCGAAAATGGCGACAAACTCGCCTTCCGCCTGTTTCAGGGCGTTGTTGATGTTCCCGGCTTTGGCATGTTCGTGCGTGACGCGGGCGATGTAATGGACGCCGACTTCTTCTGCGAAGGTTTTAAATTCGGCGCGCCCGCCGTCATCCAAAATATAAATATTGATCTTATCTTTAGGCCAGTCGATGCCCAGCACGGCATACACCGTCGGTTTCACGACGCTCAGCGGCTCATTGTAGGTCGGGATCATGAGATCGACGGTTGGCCACGTTTTGCTGTCTTCCGGCAGCGAAACCGGGTGACGGTTAAGCGGCCAGATTGTCTGGAAATAACCCAGAACCAACACGACCCAGGCATAGGTTTCCGCCGCCAGCAGCAGCAGGCCGCAGATCAGGCTCAGCGGATCGTCCCAGTTCAGCGTTTCGGTGTAGCGCCACCACAGATAACGGCAGGAGACGGTGAAAGAAAGGGCGATCATCATGAGCGTCGGCATGCGTCCCGGCATGTTGCGAACGAGCATGGCGATACCCCACAGCAGCGCCATAAAAATAAACTGAGACAGCAAATCAAACGGCTGCGTGATGCACAGTAGCGCCAGCGCTGCGCACAGCAGGCTCAGTATCACTGTCACCAGCCTTTGTATGCGGCTCGTCTTGGCGGAGCCTGACTCATTGTCTTCGCGATCGTCAGTATTCGCGTGGCTAAAGCGGGCGAACAGCGCTTGCTGCGCGTTCATGTAGCGCTGCCGCCAGCGCGGCAGCGCGGAGAAGTAATTACGGCGTGATGTCGGCAACTGGCCGTTTTTGATGGTCAGCAGCCAAATCCCCTGCGTCAGATAGCGAAGAATATCGGCCGGACGCGGGCGTTGAGGCGAAATGTGTGGGAACCAGTAGGTTCGCTGCACGCGAATCTGTTGCCAGCCCTCAGACTCCAGCCGCAGGAAGAGCCAGCCGAGTATCGCAAACAGCGTGGCGAGAAATGCCGCAAAGGCGGAGGCACCCTGCTGGCGATAGCCACGGTAGCGCTGCTGTATCGCCTGTCTGGCGGGCGGAACGAGAAAGAGGCGCAGAATCCCGCTCATACGCCAATTTCCTTGACGTGAATCAGGCACCAGTTTGCCAGCGTCATGATCTCTTCCGCTGCTACGCTATCTGGGCGGCATTCGCCCAGCGGCTGTTTCAGCATCAGCGATTCTGCCAAAGCCTCGTCACGGTGTACCACCAGCGGCAGCAGGTGTGACAGCGTGTGCAGCCAGAGCTGGTGTAAATCCTGCTGGAGCGTGCTGAGAGTAGAAAATTGATTAACCAGAAAATGGCACTGACGTGGCAACGCCTGCTGATGTAAGCGTGAATGGCAGTTGGCATCCGCCACCACCACCTGAAAAACGGTATTCGCGGTGGCTAACGCCTGTCGCGTGAGCGGGCTGTTGTCCGCCGGTACATCGATCAGTATCCAGCGATGACGACCCGCCGAGTTGAGCTGCGCCAGATTGTTTTGCCAGAGTGCGGGGTGCTGGTGGTAATGCTGTTGAAGCGTCGCGACTTCCTGCGCGTTCAGGCGACCAAATGGCAGAAAATCCAGTCCGGGGAGATACTGCATGGCACCGGTCTGCCACGGCGCGCCGTCGGCTTCGGCCCGCGCCCAGCCGCGGCGTTGTTCAAACGGCATATTAAAGTTAATGCGTAGCAAATTGTCCGGCGAAAAATCAATCACCAGCGCGGATTCGCCCAGGCGTTGGAAGGCCCATCCCAGTGCAGCGGCGATCGAAGTGGTGCCTACGCCTCCGCGAATTCCCTGCAATGCAATTACGGGCATCGTCAGTCGCTCCCAGCCGGTTCTTTTAATTCGTCGAGCAGCGGCCAGCGAGCCATCATTTGTCTGAGACGCGCCTGACGAGCGATATCGATATAGTTTATTTCAGGTAAAGAAAACGCCTGACTGAGAACTCGTAGATCGTCATCGGTTCTTGCATTTTCGGTAAAATTGGCGCGAGTGCTGGTATCTATACGAGCCGTTTCGTTATTCATCCCATGCCTCTGAAATAGGCTATCCACTATCATTGAGAAAGAAGAACATCTGAATGGCAGATGAGGTGCTTCTTTTTGCACCCATAACAGGCAGTCTGGCAGATGAAAGGTTACGCCTCTGCTGCCTTTAATCAGGAGTAAGGTGTGCCAATTAACTATAGCAATGAATTTATGATTGCAATGTGAATAGCCAAAAATAGTAATGAGCTGATTTATCAAAGGATAGGAATAATTCATGGCGGACAGTTGTGATCCCGCAAGGGGCTGCTAGAGTTTATTTTGACTGGTGGATTGCCGCCATTAACGAAAAAGAAATCAGTCTATGAAGCAGAACTTTTCATTAGGTATTCGTCACCTTTGGGATGAGCTGGCTACGCTCCAGCAGGCTGGCTTTTATTGGGTTAATGTTGACCGACAAGTTGATGCCGCATTATTTTGCCAACAAGTCATGCACAGCCAAAATAACGATGCGAGAGTGGCGTTAATCGGCTGTGGAGAACGATCTGATGCGCTACTGACAGCGTTATTTACTGCCGAAAAAAATCCTGCCGCTTGCTATTCACTTCCAGAAAATAAAGCCGCGTTGCTGAATTTAACCGATGATTTAATGCGTGCATTGCGCCCCAAAAACCGTCTATTGGTGCTTTATGCTCCGGCCAGCCTGTGGCGGGATATTTCGCCGGAAAGGCTCCAGCGTTGGGTGGATGATACGGCGGCATGGCTGCATCAACGCCAGTGTACGCTGGTGGTTATTAGCCACAGCAGCGGCGTCACCCGCTTGAGGAATATGCTGATTTCTCAACATCGCGGGCTCTACGGTTTGTCTAGCCTGCAATGGCAACAGGATCGCGCGCAGTATCTGGTGTCATGGTGGGCAACGGAAAGAGGCGTACGGGCGAATAAGGTGCAGATGCTGCAATCCGACAGTGACGGGTGGCACATGCTGAAGGAAGAGGAGCTAACCCTCACGCCGTCTCTGGATGATGATGGGCTGTTCCTGATGGAAAAGAGCGTGATGGAAGGCGCGCCTGCGCTGTCAGAAAACTGGCAACTACTCGACGACAACGCCATTTTGGTACAAACCGGCATGCTGACGAACTCGGCTACCCTCGTTTTTGCGCTCAATCAGACCAGTCAGGTGGATACGCTTGCCAAGCAGGTGCATAGCCTGCGCCGTCAGCGTGGTGAATTGCTGAAGATTGTGGTGCGGGAAATGAAGCCTTGCCTGCGCGCCAGCGACGAGCGTCTGTTATTGGCATGCGGCGCGAATAGTATTGTCTCCCATGCCGAGCCGCTATCCCGTTTTCTGGCGCGGATTGAAAGCGTGCAGGGGCAGCGCTTTACCAAGCATGTTCCTGTCGATGTCGAGGTCTTGCTAACCACCATGCGACCGTTGCAAATTAAGGGTTACCAGCTTCCAGAGACATTTCGGCAGTCTGTCAAGATGTTGATTGATAGCACGCTAATGCCGGAAGGCAGCAAAGGGGTACTGGTTGCATTGCGCCCCGTGCCAGGAGTACGGGCGGCACAGGCGTTGACACAGTGCACGCTGCGACGTTTTGGCGATGTCGTCACGATCGCACAGGGCCGCCTGTTTTTGTTCCTGTCCAATTGCCGTCTGAATGAGCTGGATATCGCGTTGAAATCCATCTTCCGCCTGCCGGTGGATGAAATGTTCAGTAATCGAATTGTGTGGTCACAAGATTTACAAATTCTGGCGGAGATCAAATCGTTGGTGCAGGACAGCACCTCTGGGCAGGAACAGCAGATTAATGATTATGCTCAATTGCAGCAGACTGAGTCTGCACCGCGCAGCCAGACGCCACGGCGCGAGCCTATTGCTATTAGTTTACTAGAACCCGATTTACTGAAACCCGACTCACTGGCTCGCGTACCGGGAGAACCGTCGTGATGAACCTGATTGATATCGTTCAACTGGTGCTATTAAGCGCGGTCATCTTCTTCACACTTGGCTATTTGGCGCACCGTGTGATTCCCCACTGGCTTCAGTATTGGAAAAATAGGCTATTGTCGCCGCGCTACCTGAAGCCTGCGCGTGTCTGGATGCGTAGTGCTTCTTCAACAAAGACGGTCTCAATCCAGCCGACTTCAGCAGAGACTAAAAAATAAAATGGACGACAAATCACGTAAGCAGCAACCGCATACGCAACAACAGCAGAATATATGGCGCTACTGGCGTGGGCTCGGTGCCTGGAATGTGTATTTCCTGCTGAAATTTGCCCTGTTATGGTTTGGCTACCTGAATTTTCATCCGCTGCTTAATCTGGTGTTTCTGGCGTTTTTGCTGTTCCCGATTCCCAACGTTACGCTGCACCGCTGGCGTCATATTATCGCCATCCCGCTCGGTATCGGGCTGTTTTACCACGATACCTGGCTGCCGGGCATCAACAGTATTCTCAGTCAGGGGTCACAGGTTGCGGGCTTTAGCGCCGCCTATTTGCTGGAGCTGTTCAATCGCTTTATTAACTGGCAAATGGTTGGGGCGGCGGCGGTCATTATCGTGGCCTATCTGTTCTTCGCGCAGTGGATTCGTATTACGGTGTTTACCGTAGCGGCGCTGGCGTGGTTAAACATCGTCAATCTGGCAGGCTCGGCGGTATCGCTGATGCCAGCGATATCAACGGCATCAACATCGTCAGCGGCGTCGTCCCCAACGGGCGGAGACGCTGCGTTACCCGAGGCCACCTTACCGCCAACGAACGCGAACCTGACGGCTTATCTGGACCAGTTTTATACACGAGAAAAAGCACGAACCACGGCATTCCCGGCTACATTGCCGCAGGATGCGCAGCCTTTTGACCTGCTGATTATCAATATCTGTTCGCTGTCATGGTCGGATCTGGAAGTGGCGCAGTTGGAAAACCATCCGCTGTGGAAGAAGTTCGATATCCTGTTCCGTGAGTTTAACTCTGCCACTGCGTATAGCGGGCCTGCATCCATTCGCCTGCTGCGCGCAAGCTGCGGCCAGCAGTCCCACACCGATTTGTATCAGCCAGTGAACCAGCAGTGTTACCTGTTCAGTAATCTGGTGAAGCTGGGCTTTGAAGAGCAACTGATGCTCGACCATTCCGGCGTCTTTGGGAATTACCTGCGTGAGGTGCGTGAAGAGGGTGATATTCAGATCCCGATGCTGTCGCAGGAGGGCATCAGTCACCAGATTACGTCGTTCGACGGCGAGCCAATTTATAACGATCTGGAGCTGTTAAATCGCTGGTTGGGCGAACGGGGTAAAGCGATGACGACGCGTAACGCGACCTTCTTTAACCTGATTCCACTCCATGACGGTAACCGCTTTGTGGGTACGAACCAGTCGGCAGACTATGCACCACGCGCGAAAACGCTGTTTGACCAACTGGATACGTTTTTTGATGAGTTGCAAAAATCCGGCCGCAAAGTCATGGTGATTGTGGTGCCGGAGCACGGCGCGGCGCTGGCTGGGGATAAAATGCAAATGTCCGGGCTGCGCGATATTCCTAGCCCGAGTATCACGCATATTCCGGTCGGTGTGAAACTGTTTGGCCTACAGGCGCCGCATCAGGGCGACGCGCTGGAGATTACGTCTCCGAGCAGCTATCTGGCGATTTCAGAACTGGTGGCTCGGATGGTGGACGGCAAGGTGTTCACCGCGCCTTCTGTTGACTGGCAAACGCTGACGAACGCACTGCCGCAAACGGAAGCGATCTCGGAAAATGAGAACGCTATCGTGATGCAATATCAGGGAAAACCTTACATTCGCCTGAACGGCGGAGACTGGGTGCCTTACCCACAATAATGTCATCCCATCATGTTATCGGGCAGGCGAGAATCCTGCCCGATTCCCTTGTCTGTTCCCCGAATGACCGCGCTAGCTTATGCAGGGGATATCCCCTATTCTGAGGCCGCGTTACCGCTGTTGCCAAAGGTAGCCTAGGATTAAGATGAAATCCCCCGAACATCAGCAGAAAACAGCGTTAAGGCGGCGATAAGCTGCCTTATACTATTTGCCGCGTGTAAATCGCGTTGCTGGGTGTAACGCGTGCGCATTTTTCGCGTTGTGTATTGCTCACCTGTTTGTGGTTTGGTGAGCCAGGTATTCAGGTCTGCATAAAAGGTTGACGGAGAAAGCGCTTGCGGCTCAGACGTTCATTAACGATTAAACAGATGACAGCCGTGTCAGCCGTGGCACTGGTGACGATCAGTCTGTTTATCGTCATACAGCTCTTTCACTTCGTTCATCAGCGCCGTGAAGATTATGCCAAGCAGTTGGAGAGCATCGCGTATTCCGTGCGCCAACCGCTGACGGATGCGGTGTTACAAGGGGAAGTGCAGCGGGCGGGCAATATTCTGGATAGCCTATTACCGGTTGCTTTTCTGAGCCGGGCAGATGTGCTGCTGCCGGATGATTTCCAGACGCTACACGCGAATTTCCCGAAAGAGCGTCCGGTGCCAGACTGGATCGCACGGGTCTTTAAGCTGCCTATCCGCATCTCTATTCCGCTCTATTCCCCGCCGCAGACGCAGTATTCGGCTCCGCTGGCGCATCTGGTGTTGCAGGCGGATTCCTACCGGATGTATCAATTTATCGTCAGCACCTTTTCAACCATGCTGGCGACGTATCTGCTGCTGGCGCTGATTATGTCGATCGCCATTACCTGGTGCATTAACCGCCTGCTGATACACCCACTGCGTGGGATTATTGTCGAGTTACAGAATCTACCGCCGGACGACATGCTCCACCGTCAACTTACGCTGCCGCCCTGGCATCAGGACGATGAGCTGGGCGCGCTGGTACGCAGCTATAACCGCAATCAACAACTGCTGGCGCAGTCGCTTTCTGCCGGAACGGAAGGGGCTGGGCTGTCGGACAAAGCGCACTTCATGCGACGCCTTGAACAGCGTCTGGCCGATGCCACACCGTTCAGTCTGCTGGTTTTCGGGCTTGATTCGTCCGCCAGCAAGCAGGGCAAGGTAGACATGCTGGCGAAGCAGCTCAGCGCGGCGATTGAAGAACAGAACGAGGCAGAGCTCATCTATCTGGCGCGTCTCGACTGTGATGAGTTCGCTATCATCGGGAAACCGCTGCAATCCGCCGGACAGGCGCAAGATTGGGCGCAAAACGTGATGTTGGCGATTAATTCACCCTTTTTGCCTGCGGGCTCCCAGCCGGCGCGGGCTGTCAGCGTGGGTATCCTCACCATTACCGACCCTCGACCCGAGGAGGCGGCGCTGCTTTTATCACAGGCACGTTTTGCTATGCAGCTGGCACGGCGTGATAAAAAATGCGGAATTCATCAATTCACGGTGCCTTCCTGAGTATTCATAGGTAACGTAAATGTTACTTTTTATATATAGGTTTCCTGAAAGGCGCATTCCCCGTATGGCGGGGGTTTGAGGGCTTTTTAACGCCACTCTTCTGCCGAAAAAACGTGCATCTGTTACAAGTAAATTGCACTGATGTTTCTTTATAATTCCTGCTGACGTGATTCAGCTCTTGTTTTTAACCTGTCGTTCACAAACTAAACTTATAAAACATTCTCAGCTTGTTATTGCAATGTTACTTTTCGGCGCAATCACAGGCGGCATTTTCGTACCCTATTCCCCTCCTGTGTTTTCCCCACCATAGGACGTATGTATGAAAACATCAATTTTTAAAAGTCTTTATTTTCAAGTTCTTGCCGCCATTACAATAGGGATACTGTTGGGGCATTTCTACCCCCAACTTGGCGAGCAAATGAAGCCGCTGGGCGATGGGTTTGTTAAATTAATTAAAATGATTATTGCACCGGTTATCTTCTGTACGGTAGTAACTGGTATCGCAGGCATGGAAAGTATGAAGTCGGTCGTACTGGTGCAGTCGCCCTGCTGTATTTTGAAATCGTGAGTACGATTGCGCTGATTATCGGCCTGGTCGTGGTCAACGTGGTGCAACCTGGTGTGGGCATGAACATCGATCCAAGTACGCTTGATGCGTCTGCGGTGGCGGTTTATACCCAACAGGCTTCGCAACAGGGTCTGATTCCATTCCTGATGGACGTGATTCCAGCGAGTGTGGTCGGTGCGTTTGCCAGCGGTAATATCTTGCAGGTTCTGCTGTTTGCTGTGATGTTCGGCTTTGCGCTGCACCGCTTAGGGCCAAAAGGCAAGGTGATTTTCGATGTGATCGACAGCTTCTCCAAGGTCATTTTCGGCGTCATTAACATGATCATGAAACTGGCTCCGCTGGGTGCGTTCGGTGCAATGGCCTTCACCATCGGTAAATATGGTGTCGGTACGCTGATACAATTGGGACAGCTGATCGCCTGCTTCTACATCACCTGTGTGCTGTTCGTGTTCCTGGTGCTGGGTAGTATTGCCAGAGCGACGGGCTTCAGCATCTTCAAATTCATCCGCTACATCCGTGAAGAACTGCTGATCGTACTGGGCACATCCTCTTCTGAATCCGTGCTGCCACGTATGCTGGAGAAGATGGAGAAGGTCGGTTGTAAAAAATCGGTCGTGGGTCTGGTGATTCCTACTGGCTACTCGTTCAACCTGGATGGCACCTCCATCTATCTGACGATGGCGGCGGTATTTATCGCTCAGGCGACCAACAGCCACATGGATATCTGGCATCAGATTACCCTGCTGGTGGTGCTGTTGCTGTCCTCTAAAGGCGCAGCGGGCGTGACGGGAAGTGGATTCATCGTGCTGGCGGCAACGCTGTCTGCCGTGGGCCACCTGCCTGTTGCTGGCTTGGCGTTGATTCTGGGTATTGACCGTTTCATGTCAGAAGCCCGTGCGTTGACCAACCTGATTGGTAACGGTGTGGCGACCATCGTGGTCGCGAAATACTGCCGCGAGCTGGATGAGAAGAAACTGGATGCTGAGCTGTCTGGCACCAACAAGAACGATAACGCAGCTACACCAACTGCGCAGTCATAATTCCAACGTGTAGTCATCGTTCCGGTATCGTTTTCTAAATCAGTTCCCCACGGCGCTAACGCCCGTGGGGAATTTTTTTGTCTGCCAACACGTCGAACCAAACTGTTTCCCTTCCTTTTCTTACCCGCCATTAAACGTAAAAATATTGTTAAATATGACTATTTTTACCTTTTTTGCAGATTATTTCGTCTTCTGGAGTGACATAGACAAAAGCGCGCGGTCTAAGGGAATGGTACACTTCGCGTCTTCAATTTTTTCCGTGATATATCCACGAGAGTGTGCGGTGGCAGACGCAAGGCCACCATAATGATCAACAATAACCACATTATTATGTTGGATAGCTATTAGTAGGGGTTCACATGCAGGGCACCAAAAAGGCGCTTTTCGTTGGTGGTTTGTTGCTGGCCGTGGTCAGCAGCGGCGTGCAGGCTGAAGCACTACAGCCCGATCCTGCCTGGCAGCAGGGTAAACTTGATAATGGTTTTACCTGGCAGTTATTAACCACGCCACAGCGCCCCGGCGATCGGGTTGAGCTGCGTCTGGTTGTTAATGCTGGGTCGCTGCTGGAAAACGCGCAGCAGGTAGGCTTTGCCCATTTTCTTCCCCGTCTGGCCTTAGCGCCCGGCGATAAGCTGTCTGCCGCCCAGCGGCCTTCTATGTGGATGCGGGATGCTAACAGCTCACGCGTCCTGCCTCCGGTCATTGTCTCGTATGACTTCACATCGTATAACCTGAGTTTGCCGAATAATCGCCCTGAACTGCTGAAGGAAGCGCTGACGTGGCTTTCGGAAAGCGCAGGGCAGATGACGTTCGATGAAAAAAGCCTACAGGCTGCGTTGAAGGTGCCCGATCAGGTGGCAACCTTTCCGGTTAACCCACAAGATCCGAGCTGGCGCTATCGCCTGAAAGGCTCACCCCTGCTGGCGCACGATCCTGCTCAGGACGTCAAACCGCCGTTGAATGGCGAGCAGCTCCAGCAGTTTTATAAAACCTGGTATACGCCAGATGCGATGACGCTCTACATCGTCGGTCATGTAGATAACCGCAGCGTGATCGAGCAGATCGGGAAAGTCTTCTCCCTGCTGGAAGGGAAACGTGAAGCGCCAGCGCCGTTGCCGACATTAAGCCCGCTACCGCCGCAGGCGATCAGCCTGATGAATAACAACGTCCAGCAGGATACGCTGTCGCTGATGTGGGATGCCCCGTGGCACCCGATTCGTGAATCGCAGGCGTTGGTTCGCTACTGGCTGGGCGATATGACGCGGGAGGCGATGTTCTGGCACCTACAGCAGGTGCTGGAGAAGAGCTCGCTGAAGAGCAATAACCTCCGCTTCGACTGCAATGTGTTTTATACCCGTTCTCAGTGTGCGATTCATATGGATGTACCGAATAGCGACGGTGTTGAACCGGGCGTGACGTTTATGGCACGTGAGCTGGCGACGCTGCGTGAAAAAGGGCTGACACAGCAAGAGTTTGATGCACTGATTGCGCGCAAGACGGACGAGCTGAACAAGCTGTTTGCGACCTATGCGCGTACCAGCACGGACATCCTGATGGATCAGCGGCTGCGCTCTCAGCAGAATGGCGTCGTAGATATTTCTCCCGAGCAGTATCAGAAACTGCGCCAGACCTATTTGTCCGCGTTGACGCTCGATATGCTGAATCAGGAACTGCACCAGCAGCTGGTACAGGATACAACGCTGATGTTGATCCAACAGCCCGGTGAACCGGAAGCGAATATGAAGGCGTTGCAAGAAGCGTATAACCGGATTATGACGCCGGTGGCCGAACCGGTTGCCCGCGCTGGGGCAGCGGCATCTGAAGGCGCAGTTTCCGAAGAAACAAAACCGCAGGAAACGGCGCCCACCGCACAGTAAGTCATTAATCAGTAAATCTTTAATCAGCAAATAGTAAAGGCCGCGATTGCGGCCTTTACTATTACCACGCTACGTACGGTTTACGCAGGCATTGCCTCAAGCGGGATAATCGCGCCACGGTATTGAATGACCGTGCTGGCCGTCAGGTGGCCGCGCTGTGCGGCTTCCTGCGTGCTGCCGCCGTTCAGACGTACTGCCAGATAACCTGCGCTGAAAGAGTCGCCTGCGGCGGTGGTATCGACCACTTTCTCTTTTGGCAATTTGATCGCGGGAACATCAACCAGCTCTTGTCCGCGTTCAGACACGATGCAGGAATCAGCACCGCGTTTGATGACCACTTCGTTAACGCCCAAACCGTGCGTCCGGTCCAGCACCGCTTCCAGCGGCTTCGTGCCCCACAGCATGTCTTCGTCATCCAGTGTCAGGAAAGCGATATCGGTACAGGACAGGATGTCGGTGTAGGCCTGCTGCGTTTCTTCCTTGCTCTGCCACAGACGTGGGCGATAGTTGTTATCAAAAATCACTTTACCGCCGTTGGCGCGGCAGGCGCGCAGCAGGGCGAGGAGACGCTGACGGCTTTCGGCGTTCAGAATCGCCAGACTGATGCCGCTCAGGTAGAGATAGTCAAATTGTGCTAGCGATTGACCGATTTTTTCTGCTTCCGGGCTGCCCAGCCAGTAGCGGGCAGCAGCATCATTACGCCAATAGTAGAATGTACGCTCGCCGCTATCGTCGGTTTCAATGAAGTATAAACCGGGTAATTTGTTGTCCAGTCGCTGAATCAGGTCGGTTTTCACCCCTTCTTTTTGCCAGGCAGCCACCATCTCGGTACTGAAGCTATCGGTGCCGAGTGCGGTCACGTAATGCACACCCAGCTTATCGGCGTTTACCTGGCGTGCAATGTAAACGGCAGTGTTCAGCGTATCGCCGCCAAATCCACGGTTAAGATCCGTGCCCTTCTGCGACAGTTCGATCATGCATTCGCCGATTACGGCAATGTTAGTAGTTGTCATCACTTTTGGCCTGTTTGAAAAGGTACCCTGCACCTGATGTTATTGGGGATAAAAAATGCGGAAATTAACGTCAGTCTCAACATTACGCGAGACTGAGTCAATAGCCTTGAAACGATGTTTTATTTTTTCATGACGCAGATCGGAAAACCAGTGCTTTCACGCTGCTTTTAGCGATCGGAGGACGGTTCTTTCTCCTGCTCATTCTGATCTGACGAGGTGTCACCTTTGTAATTCGCCGTTGCGATCCAGGCGGCGCAGAAGAGGGTCAAACGAGCGAAGAAATAGAAGAATGCCATCAGGCCAATGACCGAACCGAACGCCGCACCGGAAGGTGAGCTAGCCAGTTTAGGCAGCGCAACGGTCATCGCGAACTTGATGATTTCAAAGCCCACGGCGGCGATCAGCGTGCCGCGAAAAAGCGCTTTGCGTTTGGGTTTATGGCGCGGTAAAACGAAAAATATCCACAGGAATAACAGATAGTTGGCGAATATGGAGATTGACAGGGCAATCAGCGTTAACGCGGGACGCAGCCACTCGATGCCATCCAGCCCCAGCACGGTCACAATCATGTTCTGCGCGGTGCCGGCAACGGAGGTCAGGAAAAGCGTAATAATGAGTGCAATAACCAAACCGATCAGCGACAGGAAATCCCGCGTGTACTGAAAGTAAATCTTCTCTTCATCTTTCGGGTTCCGTTCCCACACGTCACGCGACTGGGCGCGAATCGCCTCACGCAGGTTTCCCATCCAACTGATGCCGGAATAGAGTGCGATCAGCAAACCGGTAATCCCGACGGTGGTACGCTGCTGAACGGCGGTGTTGACGGTACTTTTCAGCGTGTTAGCCAGATTGGGATCGCTGATACTGTTAACGATGCGGTTAATCAGCTCCGTCAGCAGATCGGGATTAGAAGCCAGCACGAAACCCACTGCGGCAAAAGACACCATGAGGATAGGGATCAGCGACAGAAAGGAAAAATAGGTAATGGCCGCGCCAAACTGGTTGCCCATGCGATCGTTGAAACGTTCGCCCGCGCGGATCAGGTGCGCCACACTGGGGATCGCCTGAATACGCGCGACCAGACGCTTGCTCTTGCCCAGAAACGAGAGGGGTTTCTGTGATGATTTATCCCCTTCTGGGGTTGACGATGTTGACTGGCGATCCGGGTCTACCGGTACAGGCATTGCGTTTCTCCTGTGTTCGGGATTATAAGTTTGATTATAACCAACAATATAAGAATGTTACTTTTCGATGTTTTTCTGAACGTACGTCATACACGGACGTTAAGCGAGTGAATTTTCCATGCCAACACCTTCCCCATCCGAACCGTCGCTGAGCGGTCTGCGCCTTAATCTGCGTATTGTTTCGATTGTGGCGTTCAACTTCGCCAGCTATCTGAATATCGGCCTGCCGTTGGCGGTGCTGCCGGGATATGTGCACGATCATCTTGGCTATAGCGCATTCTGGGCCGGGCTGGTGATCAGCCTGCAATATTTCTCCACGCTAGTGAGCCGCCCGCATGCGGGTCGTAGTGCTGATGAGAAAGGGCCGAAGAAAATCGTCGTCTGGGGGCTGGCTGGCGTCATGCTGAGCGGAGTGTTTTATCTGCTGGCCGCCTTTAGCGACGCCTCGCCCGTGATTACGCTGCTGCTACTATGTCTCGGGCGTATTGTGCTCGGCGCCGGACAGAGCTTCGCCGGTACTGGTGCAACGCTCTGGGGCGTCGGCGTGGTCGGTTCCCGACACATTGGACGCGTGATTTCATGGAACGGCATTGCGACTTACGGCGCGATGGCAATTGGCGCACCGCTCGGCGTCTGGCTCAACCATATCGGTGGGCTAAAACTGCTTTCCGTATGCATTATCCTGATCGCAGCCGTGGCGATTGTTCTCGCGCTGCCGCGCCCCGCGGTGCAGGTCGCACCGGGGAAAAAGATTCCCTTCCGCGAAGTGCTGGGGAAAGTCTGGGTTTACGGCATTATTCTGGCGATCGCCTCTGCGGGTTTTGGTGTGATCGCCACCTTCATCACGCTGTTTTATGCCGATCGGAATTGGGAAGGTGCGGCGCTGACGCTGACCATTTTCAGCGTTGCCTTTGTCGGTGCACGGCTGGTGTTCCCTAACAGTATTCAGCGATTTGGCGGATTGCGCGTGGCGATGGCGTGCTTTGTGGTTGAGATCGTGGGGTTGCTGCTGGTCTGGGGAGCGACGCAGCCGCTGATGGCGGAAGTCGGTGCGTTCCTCGCGGGGGCGGGTTTCTCTCTGGTGTTCCCGGCATTAGGCGTTGTCGCCGTCAAGGCGGTATCACCGCAGAATCAGGGCAGTGCGCTGGCAACCTATACGATATTTCTCGACTTGTCGCTGGGCATCGTCGGGCCAGTGGCGGGCATGCTGATGGCCTATACCGGTATCGCCTCTATTTATTTGGCAGCAGCGCTGTTGGGGCTATGCGGCTTAGCGCTGACGTGGCGACTGACCCAGCGGGTCGCTAGCGTATAAGAAAACAACAGTAGCCACCTTTGTGGCTACTGTCAGACGATAACGCCGATTATTTCAGCTTCAGGGTGTGGATGATGCCTTCTGCTTCGCTCTGTGCCTGTTGCTGATTGCTGGCTGGCAGCGTGATCTGCAAGGTCAGCAGTTGGTTTTCCACTTTGCCCAGCACGACAGAGGAATAAGCCTGCTGTCCGCTGCTGGTGATAATGCTGTCGAGCTGTTGCAGCTTCTTGCCGTCAACGTCGATGGTTTTGTTGGTGACGACCTGAAGATTGGCATCACGCGTGCGTTGTTGGTCTTCCAGACGCTGTGCCAGCACGGTCAACTCTTCTGTGGTGTTGTCGCCCAGAATCACGATGACCGCTTTCTGCCCATTATCATTGGCGTAAACGTGCATGTTGTTCGCCTGCGTGCCGACTTTACCGCTTTGATCACGCATATCGGTTGGCAGGGTAAACGCCACCTTGCCATCCATTAACTCAATGTTCTGGCTCGCGGTAGCTTCTGCGGCAGGTTTATCTTGTGCGCCAGCTTTTGTAGCGTCATCCGTTTTGCCATCACAGGCAGCAAGCAGGCCGACAAGCAAGCCGACACCGAGGTATTTGATTACATTCGACATGGGATCCCTTTCTCTCGTTTTTGAAACCGATAATCTTTCTATACCCTAAATAATTCGAGTTTCAGGCAGGCGGCAAGGGAAGGACAAATTCGTCGGGAACGAATTTGTCCAGCCAACGGCTGGCCTTCGGTGAGAGACAGGATGTCTCTCATGTTATCCCGATGAGCTTACTCAGGTAAGTGATTCGGGTGAGTGAACGCAGCCAACGCACATGCAACTTGAAATATGACGGGTATAAACAGGTAATAACAGTATGGCACCCTATTCAGATAGCAAAAACAAGCATTTTGTTGTTGCAAACCGTTGTTAGTACCTGCGTTATTTTTACAAAACGATGAGTGATTTGATGAGAAAAGGCGGCGTGAATAGCCGCCCGATTGCCATTAACGGTGGCTGCTAACGGAGTGGTAGTCGGCTGCGCCTTTCTGCTCACCTAGACGTTTAAGCACCATGTTCAGCATGACGCCGTACATCGGCAGGAAGAACGCCAGGCTGATCAGCAGCTTGAAGGCATAGTCCACCATCGCGATTTCAACCCAGTTTGCCGCCATGAAGGCATCGGTGCTGCGGTAAAACGCAATGAAGAAAAAGGCCAGCGTGTCGCTGAAATTACCAAACACGGTCGACACAGCCGGCGCGACCCACCATGCACGCTTCTGGCGCAGGCGGTTGAAGACGTGAACATCCAGAATCTGGCCGAGAACATAAGCCATGAAGCTGGCGCAGGCGATACGCGCCACGACAATATTCACCTGACTTAACGCCTCGAATGATTGCCACGATCCCTGATAAAACAGGCACGACACCAGATAGGAAATTACCAGCGCAGGCACCATCACGGTCAGAATGGTACGACGCGCCAGCGGCGCACCGAAAACCCGAACCGTCAAGTCAGTTGCCAGAAAAATAAATGGGAAGGTAAACGCGCCCCAGGTGGTATGAAAACCGAAAATCAATACCGGGAGCTGGACCAGATAATTACTCGACGTAATGATCAGGACATGGAACAACGATAGCCAGATCAGCGCCGTAAACCGCTGCTGGGGAGTAAAACGATACATAATGTGACCTTTTTGGTTATTGGGGTTAGGGAACCCAAGGGATAACGTGCAGATTTATGCTGCAACGCGGCGGCATAATACGCAATTGCTTTGCTAATGCAATTATTTCGCTACGACCATGTGTTTTGCAAGAAAAAGATGGTTGTTTTATGCGCAAACGTTGTCGTCGCTTGCGTCGGGAAATCCTCAGCGTAAACTAAGGCGGTTTTTTGATTCCAGCACTGAGAACGTTGATGACCGATCCCTTTACCAACCCGGATAAAACCCTTGATGCACAGGGGCTGCGCTGCCCTGAGCCTGTGATGATGGTGCGTAAGACGGTACGCCAGATGGAAACCGGGCAAACGCTGCTGATTATTGCCGACGATCCGGCCACCACCCGCGATATTCCCAGTTTTTGCGTGTTCATGGAGCATGAGCTTCTGGCACAAGAGACCGAGCAAGTTCCCTATCGGTATCTGCTGCGCAAAGGTTAATAATACTCAGTGCGTTATATCGTTCGTTGACGTGTGTGATTAGGAGAAACACGGGGATGAGGTTCCCGTAGGGAGGCCTCGCCCCGTGGTCGCTCCGTGTATCTCGATCCTTCAATTCATAGCCAGCAACGGTAATATCAGTCCTGTTTTCTCAATAGCCGCAGCGCGTTGGCGGTGACCAGCGCGGTTGCGCCGGAATCTGCCAGCACGGCGAGCCACAGTCCGGTAATACCCAGAATACTGGTAACCAGAAATACCGCTTTCAGCCCCAGTGCGATGGTAATGTTCTGGCGGATATTGCGCTGCGTCGCCCGCGACAGGCTAATCATGGCGGCCAGCCCGGTTAGGCGGCTGTGCGTTAAGGCGGCATCGGCCGTCTCCAGCGCCACATCCGTACCGCTTCCCATCGCAATCCCGATCGTTGCGGCTTTCATTGCCGGTGCGTCGTTGATGCCATCACCAACCATCGCAACGGGATGCTGTTTGCTCAATTCGCTGACTGCCGTGACCTTGTCAGCAGGGAGCAGGCTGGCGCGGTAATCGATCCCTAATGTCGCTGCAATGGCTGCCGCCGCGCGGGGATTATCGCCGGTGAGCATGACGCCACGAATCCCTAACTGCTGCAAGGCATCCAGCACTTCACGCGCATCGTGGCGTAGCGTATCGCTCAACGCCAGCACGCCGAGCAGGTTATCGTCCTCTTGCACCACGACGACGGTTTTCCCTTCGTTTTCCAGCGCATCAACCCGTTGCAACCAGTCGGCATCAAGCAGATCGGGCGCGACACGAGTCGGTGCGCTTACCTGAATCCGCTTGCCGCCTATCGTGCCTTCCACGCCGACTCCCGCCAGCGCTTTGCGGTTTTCTGCCATTGGCAGGAACGTGCTGCTGGATCGCGCATGCTGGACGATCGCTTTGGCAAGCGGATGGTGCGAACCGGATTCCACCGCAGCGGTGCGGGTTAGCAGCGCCGTTGCGCTAACGCCCGCGGCGGGCAATACGTCCGTCACCTGCGGCTTGCCTTCCGTCAGCGTGCCCGTTTTATCGAACGCGATAGTCTTGATGCTGCCCAGCGATTCCAGCGCCGCACCACCTTTAATCAGCGCCCCACGACGTGTTGCGGCGGCTAGCCCCGACGTAATCGCCGCAGGCGTTGAAATCACCAACGCACACGGACAGCCAATTAACAGCAGCGTCAGGCCGCGATAAATCCACTCTTGCCACGGCTGCGCCAGCAGCAACGGCGGTACCAGAATCACCAGCAGCGACAGCAGCATGATGGCGGGCGTGTAGTAACGGCTGAACTTATCGAGGAAGCGCTCTATCGGCGCACGGCGCTCTTCCGCTTCTTCTATCAGTTGCAGAATGCGGTCAATAGCGCTGTTGCCCGGTTGTGACACCACGCGTAACTGCACGACTCGATCGACACACAGGCTGCCGGCGGCGATTTTTTCACCCGGCGTACGCTCAACGGGAACCGATTCACCGGTCAGGGCGCTTTCATCAAAGCTGGCATCGCTGTTCAAGAGCTCCGCATCGGCCGGGAGCCGCCCACCGGGGGCGACTTCAATCACGTCACCGGGAACCAGACTGGCGACAGGAACGAGGCGTCGCTGCCCGTTGCCGACGACCGTGGCATCTTCAGGAAGCAGCGCCATCAGCGCCGTTACACCCCGTCGTGCGCGGTTTGCCGCGTAAGACTCCAGGTACTCGCCCAGCATAAACAGCAACAGGATGACGGTGGCTTCGGTGGTGGCGCCAATCAAGAGCGCCCCGATGGAAGCCACGCTCATCAGCGTTTCAATCGCGAAGGGTGTACCCGTGCGAATGAGCTGCGCCGTTTTTTTCAGGATCGGAATCAGCCCGACAATCGTGGTCGCGATAAACGCGATCTGCCCGCCGCGCTCGCTTAGCAGGGAAAGTCCCCAGCTTGCAGCAGCCAGCAAAGTGAAAAGTATTAAGAAACCATATTCATGTACAAAACGACGTACGGTCGAGGTGTCGGGCGGGGCGAGGGGGAGTGCGGTGTCCTGCAAGGCGAAGCCCGCTTGCTGAACGGCATGTTGAACCTGAAGTCGGATATCGGTGTTGGCATCAACAACCAGTTTTTCGGTGGCGAACAGCACTTTGGCCTGTTCAATTCCGGTGAGATTTTTTACTGCATTTTCGATTTTACGTGCGCAGCTGGGACAATCCATCCCGCTGATTTTCCAGCTGAAACGCTGGTGGGATCGGGGCCTGTCGCTGTCTCCGCCGTCGGGGTCGTCTGAATCTGTGCTACCGCCGCTGTCCGACGAATGTTGCTCTGTGCCACACGCGCTCTGCACTACGGCGTCAGACGTGTGTTTGGTTGAACAGCAGCTTTGGTCGGCGTGGTTTGAATGCTGCGTGTGCTCGTTGCAGCAGCTTTTGGCGCGGCGTGGCGCGTGGTGAACGCTGTTATTGCAGCAGGCTGATTTCTCAGCGCTGTGATTATGCTGATGAGAGTGCATCTCTTCCTCCATTGTTAGTGACTTACATTCTCATCAGGAACTTTACACCGCCGCTTAATGCTTAGCCAGATTTTCGTGAGCGCCGCGAACGTCAGAAATAGAGGGAGCGAACAATCAGGAAATGGCCACCAAAATAGCCTGCCGCGACAATCGCCTGATGGGCGCGGAACGGAAAACGGTAATGGTGAATCAGCCAGGCCGCATGGGCGATAAACAGCAGTACGGTGCCCATCAGCAGGGAGAAATTCGCGTTTGTCCCCAGTGCAAAATAGCGCTCGCCTGCAATCCAGACCATCAGCGTCGTCATGATGATAAAAGCGCAAGCAGGCCAGCGCTGTGCGTCCAGTCGCCCCCAGATAATGGCGATCAGGATCGCGGCCAGAATGACGAGCGTTAATGCCAGTGGCCAGAAGAACGTGAGCGAAATCTGTCCGGTAAAAAAGCTAATGGTGTACAGCAGATGGGAGAGGAAATAAGCGCCAAATGCGTAGAGCAGGCGCTGAGTCGGCAGCAACAGCAGGGTGTCTGCGACCAGCGTGGCGAGTAGCCCCAGCACAATCAGATAGCCCGGCACGCCAAGCAGCGGCGTCTGCCAGGCCAGAGCCAGCAGCAGTAGCATCGTGACGGGTTTGAATAACCAGCGCTGCCACGTTGGCCCACGGTAGCTGGCATCCACATACAACCAACCAGAAAAAAGCACAGCAATAAATGACCACAGCATAGCGTGTCCTTTTTGTGTTTTTGTTTGTGTCAGGATAAAAATAAACCGTTCTTTGTTCAGTGTAGGGGATTGTGAGGAAGTTAAACAACACGGGGGGGGAGGCGGATGCGACTTCTGTGAACTTCATGTTATGTTATCGCCTGTTTTTATTGTAGATGGGCGCCGTGAAGTCTCTGAAGGGAGCGTTGTGTTGAATGAGTAATGAATCTGCACTTTATCGTATTCAATTTATAAATAACGGTAAGAATTACCAGCTTTACGTGCGTGAGTTGGTTCAGGGTAATCTGTTCGGTTTTATTGAAATTGCCGACTTCGTGTTTGATAGCCAGTCTACGGTGTTGGTTGACCCGTCAACCGAGAAACTGAAAACGGAATTCTCGGGTGTTAGCCGCAGTTTTATCCCTCTACAGGCCATTATTCGTATTGATGCCGTGACGGAAAAGGGCAGCGCTCGCATTTCTGATTTAGGCGATAACGTTGCCGCGTTCCCTTATCTTCCCGGCAAGAAACCCTGATTTTCTTGGCGCGTGTCCTTTGAGCGAAAGGGCGCGCGCTTTATTCGCTTTGTGCCCCAGCAGAAGTAGCGATTACGGCTTCGGTGGCTTAGGCTGCTTTTTCTGCCACGCCAGCAGTTCAAACACGCCAAAAAGGAAAATACGTGCCTGAAGCGCGCGGTTCAGCGCGGGACTGTCTTTCGGCTGGCTGGATTTTAACAGCAGCAGCTGAAAACCATGCATCAGGATCATAAACACCATCGCCACAGTCATGAAGATATTCAACGGCTTGGGGAACGGCTGAATCAGGTTAAGCAACAGAAATCCCCACACGCCCAGCATCAATAGCCTGCCAAGGTTAATCAAAATCATCTCTTACCCTTACGTTGCTGCGAAGCTTATTGACGAATGTATAAACGGTAGGCGACCTGGCCCGCAATTTTCTCACGGTGCAGTTGCCAATTTTCCGGGATAGTCAGCTGCGCATTTTCCGCCTCGGTTTCCACGTAAATCCACGCGTCGGGTGCCAGCCAGCCCTGTTGTTCCAGCAGAGCAAGCGTGTTATTCAGCAGTTCTTTGCGAAACGGTGGATCGAGAAACACAACGTCAAACGGCGTGCCCGGCTTCGCCAGCCAGCTCAGGGCATCAGTATTGACCACCTCGGCGTTTTCCACCCGAAGCAGTGCCAGATTCTGCGTTAATTGCTGGGAGACTGCACGCTCCATCTCCAGTAATGTGGCGTGCGCAGCATAACGAGAAAGAGCTTCCAGCCCGAGCGCACCGCTGCCGGCAAAACAGTCTAAGCAGCGTGCCTGTTGAATGACGGGAGCCAGCCAGTTAAACAGTGTTTCCCGCACGCGATCGGTGGTGGGACGTAAACCGGGGCTATCAGGAACCGGAAGTTTTCTGCCGCGCCATTGACCACCGATGATTCGGATTTGTCCGGCGGCTGACGATGCATTTTTTTTAGCCATAGCTCACAGGGTTATTGTTGTGCCGCATCATCATGGTGTGGATGCGGGCAGGAAATTTCTGGCGCTATTCTAGCGGCGGTTACGTGTAGAGGGAATGTTAAGATGGACGTTAAGGCGCTTAACCCAAAATTTTGTGCTGTCTGCGGCCTTTCGATCACGTACGGTGTTTGACACACTTCGTTACGGACATTGCCTTTCGTTACGAAGATTGTCGGCAGCGCGGAGAATTGTCTGCCATTGCCCCCGTTGGCTGCGTGTTGCTGTCGGCAGGAAAGTGTTAAACTTGTTGTTTAAATATGATTTTCATTGATTGATTCGCTGCGGTGAGCAGCGTGGAGCGCGATCGCACATGTCAAAAGAAAAGAAGCGCGGTTTTTTTTCCTGGCTGGGATTAGGGAAACAGGAAGAAAAACAACAAGAGCAGCCTGCTGCTCAAGAGAAGATTGTTGTCAAAGAACAGCCGTCAGCAGCAGAGTCGGATATTGCAGCATCAATTCAGCAGACCGCTGAACACGCGCCGGAGCCAGTGCTGCCGGAAGCGCCTGTTGTTCTGGAAAAGTCTGTCGTTGAAGAAAAGGTCAAGGTTGAAGCGGAAGCATTGACCCAACCGGCCGCCGAGCGTGAGGTTACCGCAGCGGCAGACGCATCCACCATCGCCGTCCCGGAAGCCAACGCTTCTGAACCAGACGATCGTGACGGTCTCGATCGGGATATCGCCGATCCGATCGTGCAGACCGAGATCGCCGAGCGCGTGACGGTGGTTAATGCAGAGCCGGACGTTGCGCAGCAGGAAGAGCAAGAATACGAAGAACCAGAACAGGCGCAGCCAGATGATGTTCCGGCTGTGGCGCAAGAGCAGGAACGTCCGACGAAAGAAGGTTTCTTCGCTCGCCTGAAACGCAGTCTGGTAAAAACGCGCCAGAACCTCGGTTCCGGATTTATCGGATTGTTTCGCGGTAAGAAAATCGACGACGATCTGTTTGATGAACTGGAAGAACAACTGCTGATTGCCGATGTCGGGGTTGAGACGACCCGTAAGATCATCGGTAGCCTGACGGAGCACGCTAGCCGCCGCCAACTGAAAGATGCTGATACGCTTTTTGTGAAGCTGAAAGAAGAAATGGCGGAGATTCTTGCTAAGGTGGACGCCCCGCTGAATATCGAAGGCAAAACGCCGTATGTCATTCTGATGGTTGGCGTTAATGGTGTGGGTAAAACTACCACCATCGGGAAAATGGCACGCCAGTTCCAGGCACAGGGCAAATCCGTGATGCTGGCGGCGGGGGATACTTTCCGTGCGGCGGCGGTCGAGCAACTTCAGGTCTGGGGACAGCGCAATAACGTGGCGGTGGTGGCACAGCATACGGGTGCGGATTCGGCATCGGTGATTTTCGATGCGATTCAGGCAGCGAAAGCGCGCGGCGTTGATGTCCTGATCGCGGATACCGCGGGTCGCTTGCAGAACAAAGCGCACCTGATGGAAGAGCTGAAAAAGATTGTGCGCGTGATGAAGAAGCTGGACGAAGACGCGCCGCATGAAGTGATGCTGACGCTAGATGCGAGCACCGGACAGAACGCGGTGAGTCAGGCCAAGCTGTTTAATGAAGCGGTTGGGCTGACGGGGATTACCTTAACTAAGCTGGACGGCACCGCGAAAGGCGGGGTGATTTTCGCCATTGCCGACCAGTTCGCTATTCCTATCCGCTATATTGGGGTAGGTGAAGGTATTGAAGATTTACGGCCATTCAAGGCCGACGATTTTATTGAGGCACTTTTTGCCCGAGAGGATTAAAACGGATGATTCGTTTTGAACAGGTCAGTAAAGCTTACCTCGGTGGGCGTCAGGCATTGCAAGGGGTGGATTTCCATCTGCGCCCAGCGGAAATGGCGTTCCTGACCGGCCATTCCGGCGCGGGGAAAAGTACCCTGCTGAAACTGATTTGTGGCATTGAACGTCCCAGCGCGGGTCAGATTTTGTTTGGCGGTCACAATATCAGCCGCCTGAAAAAACGCGAAGTCCCGTTCCTGCGACGCCAGATCGGCATGATCTTTCAGGATCACCACCTGTTGATGGAACGCACAGTCTATGACAACGTCGCGATGCCGCTCATCATCGCGGGTGCCAGCAGTGAGGATATCCGTCGCCGGGTATCCGCCGCGCTGGACAAGGTTGGCCTGCTGGATAAAGCGAAGAACTATCCTATCCAGCTATCCGGCGGTGAACAGCAGCGTGTTGGCATTGCGCGCGCGGTGGTGAACAAACCTGCGGTGTTGCTGGCGGATGAACCGACCGGCAACCTCGACAAGGCGCTGTCAGAAGGCATTTTGCGCCTGTTTGAAGAATTCAATCGCGTCGGCGTCACCGTCCTGATGGCGACGCATGATACCGGGCTTATCGCCCGCCGTAATTACCGTGTGCTGACGCTGTCGGATGGCCGCATGGTGGGGGGAAACCACAATGGCGAATAACGTCCGTAATGCGAAAAAGCCTGTCGCAAAAGCGAAAGCGCTGCGCGGCGGCTGGCAGGAACAGTGGCGTTATGCCTGGACCAATACGCTGGCGGATATGCTGCGCCAGCCACTGGCGACATTTCTGACCGTGATGGTCATCGCTATCTCGCTGGCGTTGCCCAGCATCTGCTATCTGGTCTGGAAGAATGTCAGTCAGGCTGCCACGCAGTGGTACCCCTCGCCGCAACTGACGGTATATCTGGATAAATCGCTGGATGACAACGCGGCGCAGGCGGTTATCACGCAGCTTCAATCTGAAGACGGCGTCGATAAAGTCAATTATCTGTCGCGTAATGAAGCGATGGGCGAGTTCCGCAACTGGTCCGGTTTTGGCGGCGCGCTGGATATGTTGGAAGAGAACCCGTTGCCGGCGGTGGCAATTATTACGCCGAAAATGAGCTTTCAGGATTCCAATACGCTAACAACGCTGCGTGACCGTGTGGCCGCGACGCAGGGCGTCGATGAAGTACGGATGGACGACAGCTGGTTTGCGCGGCTGGTGGCGTTAACTAATCTGGTTGGGCAAATTTCCGCGACGATTGGTGTCCTGATGGTTGTTGCCGTCTTTTTGGTGATCGGCAACAGCGTGCGTCTGAGTATTTTCAGCCGCCGTGAAACCATCAATGTGATGAAGCTGATTGGCGCGACGGATGGCTTCATTCTGCGTCCCTTCCTAAATGGCGGGGCGGCGATGGGCGTGGGCGGCGCGGTGTTGTCGCTGATTTTATCGCAGGCGCTGGTCTGGAAGCTGGATGCGGTGGTAACGCAGGTTGCCGCTGTTTTCGGTACGACGTTTGCCGTCAAAGGACTGAGCTGGGATGAATCCCTGCTGCTGTTGTTAATCGCCGGCATGATTGGCTGGTTGGCCGCCTGGCTGGCAACCGTGCAACATTTACGCCGTTTTACACCACAGTAAGCATTTTCTGCTATAATTCTCCCCTGTAATTCAGACAGTATTGCAGGGGGAAACCTCCTCAGCGACATCTCTTCTTTGTTCTCCCCGCTGTGTTTTCCCCTTGGTTTAGCGTGTGTGAGTGGCTCGTTTTTCCCCTGCTTGATCTCTGGCATGAGGTGAATAAAATGAGAGGAACTTGCGAGCGAAATCACAGTCTGAATAGACAGATTTTAGGATTTGATTAATCTGGTTTTAGGGTTTTTCATAAAATAAGCGTTAAGGTGCCGTGTTTTGCCATCTTCGCGCAAAACGATGCGGTGAAGCAGTGCTAAGATAGTCGACTGCAATATGACGAGTAGAGCAACTGAGAGGGTTGAATGACCAAAGATATGCAAACTTTCACCTTAGTTCCCCAGGGCAGTCTGGAAGGGTATATTCGTGCCGCCAATGCCTATCCGATGCTGACGGCGGAGGAAGAGCGGGCGCTGGCTGAACGGCTGCATTATCAGGGCGATCTGGATGCGGCTAAGCACCTGATTCTGTCACACCTGCGTTTTGTTATTCACGTTGCCCGTAACTATTCCGGCTACGGCCTGCCGCAGGCGGACCTGATTCAGGAAGGGAACATCGGCCTGATGAAGGCGGTACGTCGCTTTAACCCTGAAGTTGGCGTGCGTCTGGTTTCTTTCGCCGTGCATTGGATCAAAGCCGAAATTCATGAATACGTGCTGCGTAACTGGCGTATCGTGAAAGTCGCGACCACCAAAGCACAGCGTAAGCTGTTCTTTAACCTGCGTAAGTCGAAAACGCGCCTCGGCTGGTTTAATCAGGATGAAGTCGAACTAGTGGCACGTGAACTTGGCGTGACCAGCAAAGATGTGCGCGAGATGGAATCCCGCATGGCGGCGCAGGACATGACGTTCGATCCGACGCCGGAAGAAGATTCGCACGACGGCAAGGCGATGTCGCCGATGCTTTACCTACAGGATAAATCGTCTGACTTTGCTGATGGCCTTGAAGAAGATAACTGGGAAACGCATGCGGCCGATAAGCTCACCTACGCGCTGGAAGGGCTGGACGAACGCAGCCAGCACATTATTCGCGCCCGCTGGTTGGATGATGACAACAAATCCACCTTGCAAGAACTAGCCGATCAATACGGCGTTTCCGCAGAGCGTGTGCGTCAGTTAGAAAAGAATGCGATGAAAAAACTGCGAGCGGCGATAGAAGCCTAATCGCTCTCATCGTCTCTTTCTGTAGCGACCGGGTAATGCCCGGTCGTTTTGTTTTTGTCTGGCGTCAGGCCGTAGAGCGTAGTTTAGGGTTTCTCTGGGTTGAGTTGGTCAAGAATCAACGGCGTTTCTTTTCTGCGAATATAGCGCCAGCCGCCGGACACCGGTGAGAAGCCGCAGGACACCATAAACCGCGCCAGCACTTCTTCTTTGATCGCCGCATGATCGGCCGTGGCCAGCCACCACTCTTTAACCTCAGGAAGCTGATGACGCGCTTCATCAATCAAGAGTTTCCCGACCCCCCGCCGCCGCGTGACTTCCCGCACCATCAGATCGCTCAGTTCCGCATATTCTCCTTCAAGCTCGACCAGCATGCCGCCTAATAGCCGATCGTTAAAACGGGCGGCAAATAATCGCCGATCGGGTGTGAGTTCCTCCTCGAGTAAATCAATGTTCTGATGTGGCCAGATTTTTGCCAGATCAATTTTATCCTGAGGGCTGAATCGGGTGAGGCATTCAACGGTTAGTTTCATTTTTATCGGCACTCCATCATATGAGTGAAGAATAATGTAGTTGTTTTGTAGTGGATCAGTTGTGTAATTTGAGCGTTATGGTTAATAGGGCAAATGTTTTTCTCATTCTTTGTTTTTCGAGTAATCCATCAACAATTAATGCACAAAGCAGAATATCTGACTATATATAAATTGAATGCTGGTTTTTGCATCTGGCATTTTGTGCTGTTTGCTCCGCTTGTTTCTGACAATGTGAGTTGATTTGCAGCATAATATTCCTGTTTAATAATATGAAAAATAAAGCCTTATTAGAAATCATTACTAATAATAACCTAAGCCTTTCTTACTTATAAGAAAATAGCTGGTTATGGCAGAAGGCGGTCAGGTTTTCGGCAATATCCATAATGACAGATGGGGTAAAAAGAATGAAATTCAGTAAGGGTAAAGTATTGCTGATGGGTTGTATGGCTGCGGCGTTGAGTCACGCGGTCAACGCTGCCGATATTAAGGTTGCCGTTGTGGGTGCCATGTCTGGCCCCGTTGCACAGTATGGCGATATGGAGTTCATTGGCGCACGTCAGGCCATTGAAGACATTAACGCAAAAGGCGGCGTAAACGGTAACAAGCTGGTTGGCGTTGAATATGATGACGCGTGCGACCCTAAGCAGGCGGTTGCCGTCGCGAACAAAGTCATCAATGACGGTATCCGTTATGTGATTGGCCATCTGTGTTCTTCCTCCACGCAGCCTGCGTCTGATATCTATGAAGAAGAAGGCGTGATCATGATTACGCCTGCGGCAACCAACGCCGACTTAACCACGCGCGGCTACAAAATGGTGCTGCGCACGACGGGGCTGGATTCCGATCAGGGGCCAACCTCAGCAAAATACATTGTCGAAACCCTCAAACCGCAGCGTATCGCCGTGGTTCATGACAAGCAGCAATATGGTGAAGGCCTGGCCCGTTCTGTTCAGGATAGTCTGAAAAAAGCCGGTGCGAATGTTGTGTTGTTTGAAGGTGTGACGGCGGGTGATAAAGATTTCTCCACGCTGGTTGCGCGTCTGAAGAAAGAGAACGTCGATTTCGTCTATTTCGGCGGCTACTACCCAGAAATGGGGCAGATTCTGCGTCAGGCGCGTCAGGCTGGCATGACCACCAAATTCATGGGCCCGGAAGGCGTGGGTAACTCGTCGCTGTCCAACATCGCAGGCGATGCCTCTGAAGGCATGCTGGTGACGCTGCCGAAGCGTTACGATCAGGTTCCTGCTAACCAACCGATTGTCGATGCGCTGAAAGCCAAAAAGTTGGATCCAACCGGTCCGTTTGTCTGGACGACCTACGCCGCGCTGCAATCGCTGACCACCGCGATGACGCGTACGGGTAGCGATGCGCCGGAAAAACTGGCCGCGGATCTGAAAGTGAACCCTGTGGATACAGTAATGGGACCATTAAGCTGGGATGCAAAAGGCGACCTGAAAGGGTTTGAATTTGGCGTATTTGAGTGGCACAAAGACGGTACGTCCAGCGCAGTGAAATAATCATCATGCCGGTAGGTGGGTAACGGATGAAGATGCCGTTGTCTGCCTCTTCGGCGTGAAGAGTATTCTTCGCTCGCTGAGTGTATACCACTACTAATCCCTCAATACCGAAGCCCCCGTTGCCGCAAGGCACGGGGGCAGCATTTAAGGTTTAAGGTATGTCCGAGCAGTTCCTTTACTTTTTTCAGCAGATGTTCAACGGCCTGACGTTGGGCAGCACCTATGCGCTGATCGCCATTGGCTACACCATGGTTTACGGCATTATCGGCATGATTAACTTCGCACACGGCGAAGTGTATATGATCGGTAGCTACGTCTCCTTTATTGTGATTGCGGCCCTGATGATGATGGGCATTGATGCTGGCTGGCTACTGATTGGTGCCGCTTTCATTGCCGCCGTGGTCATTTCCAGCGCCTACGGCTGGAGTATCGAACGGGTGGCCTACCGACCTGTTCGAACGTCAAAGCGCCTGATTGCGCTGATTTCTGCCATCGGGATGTCAATTTTCCTGCAAAACTACGTCAGCCTGAATCAGGGCTCGCGTGATGTTGCGCTGCCGAGTCTGGTGACCGGCCAGTGGGTGCTAGGCGAAAGCAATGGCTTTGCCGCGACGATTAGTACCATGCAGTTGACCATCTGGATTGTTACGTTCCTCGCCATGCTGGCCCTGACGCTATTTATTCGTTATTCCCGTATGGGTCGCGCCTGCCGCGCTTGTGCGGAAGACCTGAAAATGGCTAGCCTGTTAGGGATTAGCACCGATCGCGTGATCTCCCTGACTTTCGTCATTGGTGCGCTCATGGCCGCCGTTGCCGGCGTGCTGCTGGGACAATTCTACGGCGTTATCAACCCCTATATCGGCTTTATGGCCGGGATGAAAGCCTTTACCGCGGCGGTGCTGGGCGGAATTGGCAGCATCCCTGGCGCGATGATCGGTGGGCTGATTTTGGGTGTAGCCGAAGCGCTGACGTCCGCTTACCTGAGCACGGAATACAAAGATGCGGTGTCGTTTGCGCTGCTGATTGTAGTGCTGTTGGTGATGCCAACCGGTATTCTGGGTCGCCCGGAGGTTGAGAAAGTATGAAACAGCTCAACCTGTTTAATGCGTTGGTTTCCGCGTTCATGCTGCTGGTGCTGGCCTCGTTCCTAATGGGCATGCAGCTGGCGCTGGATGGCACCAAGTTGGTGGTACGCGGTGCCGATGAAGTCCGCTGGTATTGGATTGGCGCGGGCTGCATCGTGGTGTTCTTCTTCCAATTGATTCGCCCGTTCTTCCAGCAAAGCATCAAGAAATTTTCCGCCCCGTCGTTGGTGCTGCCGAGCTTTGATGGCAGTACGCCACGGCAGAAGGTATTAGCGGCGGCATTGATTATCGCCGCTATCGCCTGGCCGTTTCTGGTATCGCGCGGTTCGGTGGATATCGCCACGCTCACGCTGATTTACGTGATGCTGGGTCTGGGCTTGAACGTCGTGGTTGGCCTGTCCGGCCTGCTGGTCTTGGGCTACGGCGGATTTTACGCCATTGGCGCCTACACCTATGCGCTGCTGAACCACTATTACGGATTGGGCTTCTGGGAAAGTCTGCCGCTGGCGGGCATGGCGGCGGCGCTGTCCGGCTTCCTGCTAGGGTTCCCGGTGCTGCGTTTGCGCGGCGACTATCTGGCGATTGTGACGCTCGGATTCGGCGAGATTGTCCGTATCCTGCTGCTGAATAACACTGAAATTACCGGTGGCCCGAACGGCATCAGCCAGATCCCTAAACCGACCTTCTTTGGTCTGGAATTTGGCCGCAGCGCGCGCGATGGCGGCTGGGATACGTTCCACAACTTCTTCGGTCTGCAATATGACCCCAGCGATCGCGTCATCTTCCTGTATCTGGTCGCGCTGCTGCTGGTCGTGTTAACCCTGTTTGTGATTAACCGCCTGCTGCGTATGCCGCTGGGACGTGCCTGGGAAGCGCTGCGCGATGATGAAATCGCCTGTCGTTCTCTGGGGCTGAGCCCAACGCGCATCAAGCTGACCGCCTTTACCATCAGCGCCGCGTTCGCCGGTTTTGCCGGGACGCTGTTTGCCGCGCGTCAGGGCTTCGTCAGCCCAGAATCGTTCACGTTCGCTGAATCTGCCTTTGTGCTGGCCATCGTTGTGCTGGGTGGTATGGGCTCGCAGTTTGCGGTCATTCTTGCTGCAATCTTGCTGGTCGTGTCCCGCGAACTGATGCGCGATCTGAATGAATACAGCATGCTGTTGCTGGGTGCGTTGATGGTTCTGATGATGATTTGGCGTCCGCAAGGCCTGCTGCCGATGAAGCGTCCTGAGATGAAGTTGAAAGTCGCGAAGAAGGAAGAGCAAGCATGAGCACGCAGCCACTCTTATCAGTCAGAGGTCTGATGATGCGTTTTGGCGGCCTGCTGGCGGTCAACAACGTTGAAATGGATATTCATGCGGGCGAAATCGTCTCGCTGATAGGCCCGAACGGCGCGGGGAAAACCACGGTCTTTAACTGCCTGACCGGTTTTTATCGCCCGAGCGGCGGCACCATCATGCTGCGCGATCGTCATCTGGAAGGGTTGCCTGGTCAAGCCATTGCCCGAATGGGCGTGGTGCGCACATTCCAGCACGTTCGCCTGTTCCGTGAAATGACGGTGGTGGAGAACCTGCTGGTGGCACAGCATCAGCATCTGAAAAGCGGCGTATTTGCCGGGCTGTTGAAAACGCCGGGCTTTCGTCGTGCGGAAGCCGATGCGCAAGAGCGCGCCGCGGTGTGGCTGGAGCGTATCGGCCTGCTGGAGTTAGCGAACCGTCAGGCGGGGAATCTGTCTTACGGCCAGCAACGCCGTCTGGAAATCGCCCGCTGCATGGTGACGCGGCCTGAGCTGCTGATGCTGGATGAGCCTGCGGCCGGTCTGAACCCGAAAGAAACTGACGAGTTAAATCAGCTGATTGCGGAACTGCGTGATAGCCATCAGGTATCCGTTTTGTTGATTGAACATGATATGAAACTAGTGATGGGAATTTCCGACCGGATTTATGTCGTCAATCAGGGAACGCCGCTGGCACAAGGCACCCCAGCTGAAATTCGTAACAACCCGGATGTCATCCGTGCATATCTGGGTGAAGGATAACGTTTATGCTGTCATTACATCAGGTTTCGGCCCACTACGGAAAAATTCAGGCGCTGCATCAGGTGAGCCTGCATATTAATCAGGGCGAGATTGTTACGCTGATCGGCGCGAACGGTGCCGGTAAAACCACATTGCTGGGCACGCTGTGCGGCGATCCGCGCGCGACGGAAGGCACCATCACGTTTGATGGCAAGGACATCACGAACTGGCAGACCGCGCAGATTATGCGCGAAGCTATCGCGATTGTGCCGGAAGGGCGTCGCGTCTTTTCCCGCATGACGGTAGAAGAAAATCTGGCGATGGGTGGGTTCTTTGCCGAGCGCGATCAGTATCAGGAACGCATTGCGCGCGTCTACGATCTGTTTCCGCGCCTGTATGAACGACGCGCCCAGCGTTCCGGCACGATGTCCGGCGGTGAACAGCAGATGCTGGCGATTGGCCGTGCGCTGATGAGCCAGCCGCGTTTACTGCTGCTGGACGAGCCGTCTCTGGGTCTGGCACCGATCATCATCCTGCAAATTTTCGACACGATCCAGCAACTGCGCGAAGAGGGCATGACCATCTTTCTGGTAGAGCAAAACGCCAATCAGGCGCTGAAACTGGCAGACCGGGGTTATGTACTTGAAAACGGTCATGTCGTGTTGGAAGATACCGGTGCGGCATTGTTAGCTAATGAAGCGGTACGTTCGGCCTATTTGGGCGGATAATTTTAGAGCAGATCTACCCTAAATCATTCGAGCGTCGGAACGCCAACGCGCAGGCAGCTTGGAGGATGACAGGGGGAATCGTTATCGGGCCGGTTTACCGGCCTGTTTCGTAGAAGGGTTAAGAAGAGATGGCCATTGAAGGGTTGTTAGCGCACCGCATCGCTCAGTTAAAAAGTTCTGCCATCCGTGAACTGCTGAAACACAGCAAGATGGAAAACATTATCTCGCTGGCTGGTGGGATTCCGTCAGATGCACTATTTGATTTCGAAGGGCTAAGTCAGGCCACGCAGTTAGCGATTACCGAACAGCCTAAAACGGCATTTCAGTATGGTTTAACCGAAGGAAGCGGCGTGCTGCGCGATCGCATTGCCGAACTGTGTGCCGTACGCGGCGTAAAAACGCGCGGTGACGATATTGTCGTGACCGCCGGTTCACAGCAGGCGCTGGACCTGATCATGCGTGCGATGGTCGATCCGGGCGACGTGTTTGTCGTTGAACGCCCGACTTATCTGGCGGCGCTGCAAACGCTGGAACTGGCGCAGGCGCAGGTGATGTCGGTGTCATCCGATGCTGACGGCATGGTCGTTGATGAGCTGGAAGAGCTGTTGAAGAAACAGCGTATCAAAGGCGTTTATATCGTTCCGAACTTCGGTAACCCGAGCGGTGTGACGCTGAGCTATGAACGTCGCCTGAAATTGATTCAACTGGCAGAGCGCTACGGTTTTGTCATTATCGAAGACGATCCCTATGGCGAGCTACGCTTCACCGAGGAGCGCAACCCGACGCTGTTCCAACTGGCGCAGGAGCAACTGGGGAGCACGGAATACGTGCTGTATACCTCTACGTTCTCGAAGGTGCTGGCACCGGGGTTACGTCTCGGCTGGGCGATTTTGCCGGATTGGCTGTTGCACAAAGTCGCGATTATCAAACAGGCCGCTGACCTGCATGCCAGCGCGTTGTCGCAGACCGTCGCAGAATGCTATCTGGGGCTGGGCCGTCTGGATACGCAGATCGAGAAAATTCGCCACGCCTATAAGCACAAAGGCGAACTGCTGGCACAGCTGGTCGAGAAGGAACTGGGTGATGTGATCACTTTTAACCAACCGAAAGGCGGGATGTTCCTGTGGGCGAAGTTCCGTCAGGACGATTTCAACACGACGGAATGGCTGAAGAAGACGCTGGAGCAGGGCGTTGTGTTCGTGCCGGGCGAGTTTTTCTTCCCAGACAGTATCGATTACTCAACGCTGCGTCTGTCCTTTGCGACAGCAACGGATGAACAAATGCATGAAGCGGTGGCTCGCCTGCGTCGGGCGCTGTAATCACTGATAGTGGCCCACTCAGGTAGGCTCTTTCATCACCCTGCCACCAGCACCTCAACCCCCATTTTACCTAGCGCGTCTTTGGCGGCGGCGGGTAGGCCGTCGTCAGTGATGATGCTGTCAAATACGTTGAGGGGCGTGGCGAGATGGGTGGCGATGCGGCCGTATTTTGAGGTGTCGCACAGTAGGACGCACTTGCTGCTGGCGTCGACCGCCGCGCGTTTCACCACGACTTTGTCTTCATTCGGCGTGGACAGCCCGCGCAGGCTCCACGAAGAGGCGGAGATAAAGGCGATGTCGATGAACAGATTGCGCAGCGCCTGAGCGACAGCTTCACCAATGCAGGATCGGTTCTCCCGACACAGCGTGCCGCCCGTATGGATCATGCGGCACTGGCTGGACTCAATCAGAAAGGCAGCGATAACAAAATCGTTAGTGACAATCAGCAGATCGTCGCGCTCGGCCAGTTCACGCGCCAGCGATAGCGTCGTGGTGCCCGCATCCAGATAAATGCAGCTATTGAACGGGATATGCTGCGCCGCCAGCTTGCCAATCGCCTCTTTCTGCTGGCTGAACATCACCGATTTATCCTGATGCGACGGCTCAATCGCCAGCCGTTCAGGCGAACGCACGCCACCGGAAACGCTCAGCAGCAGGCCATCCTGCTCCAGCTTTTGCACATCACGCCGTACCGTCATATGCGACACGCCCAACCGCTCGGTCAGTTCGTTAATGCTTACCGCGCCGCGCTCGGCGATGAGCGCCAGAATCTGTTGATGACGTTCTACTGGAATCACGCTGTCCGTTCCCTGTTTGATTGTGCTGGTCTGATGAATGCGGGGGTTGATAAATATTGTGAGAAATACCCCGTTTGATGACGATAATTATCATAAATTCACGTTATAAACCACGCCAGACATAACAACCTTTCTCATCACTCAATGCCAAAAAATAAATAATCTACTGATATATAAAGATAATAATGAAAATCATCTTCCCAACGGGGTTCAGCTACACTGAATCATCACGACATCAATGTTAATTTATGTGATAAAAATCACCACAATTTGTTCTGATAGTCCTTATATTTAACATCAGAGAACAAAAAATCACTAATTTTAACAAGGCAACCACGATGAAAAAGACTTCTGATTATGCTGTCGCCGTTATCGGTCTGGGTTCCATGGGCTTTGGCGCTGCGGCGTCCTGCATCAACGCCGGCCTGACGACATACGGTGTCGATATCAATCCGCAGGCGCTGGAACGCTTACGTCAGGCGGGTGCGGCGCAGACCGACACGCGTATTGATGCCTTCGCTGACAAGCTGGATGCCGTCGTGCTGCTGGTGGTGAATGCCGCACAGGTGAATGGGATTCTGTTCGGTGAGCCGCAGGTCGCAGCGAAACTCAAGCCCGGCACCGTAGTCATGGTGTCTTCCACGATCTCCGCGCAGGATGCCAAAAATATCGAGCAGCGTCTGGCTGAGCATCAGCTCATCATGCTGGATGCACCGGTATCTGGCGGTGCGGTGAAAGCCGCTGCTGGCGACATGACGGTAATGGCATCCGGCTCCGATCTGGCTTTTGAGAAACTGAAACCGGTGCTCGACGCCGTCGCAGGCAAGGTCTACCGCATCGGTGAAGAGATCGGGCTAGGTGCGACCGTTAAAATCATCCACCAGCTGTTGGCCGGCGTACACATCGCCGCTGGTGCAGAAGCGATGGCGTTGGCCGCTCGCGCCGATATCCCGCTGGATATCATGTACGACGTGGTGACCAATGCCGCCGGCAATTCCTGGATGTTTGAGAACCGCATGCGCCATGTAGTGGACGGCGACTACACGCCAAAATCCGCCGTTGATATCTTCGTCAAAGATCTGGGGCTGGTCACCGACACCGCTAAATCGCTCCATTTCCCGCTGCCGCTGGCCTCCACCGCGTTCAACATGTTTACCGCCGCCAGCAACGCCGGATTCGGTAAAGAAGACGACAGCGCGGTCATCAAGATTTTTAACGGCATTACGCTGCCGGAAAAGAAGGAGGCGCCATGATCAAGCTAGGTGTGATTGCCGACGATTTTACCGGTGCCACGGATATCGCCAGCTTTCTGGTGAACAACGGGCTGCCGACCGTGCAGCTCAACGGTGTACCGCCGTCCGATTTTAAGGTTGAGACGCAGGCTGTAGTCATTAGTCTGAAATCGCGCTCCTGTCCGGCAGAACAGGCGGTAGCGGATTCCCTCAAAGCGCTGGCGTGGCTACAACAACAGGGCTGCCAGCAGTTCTACTTTAAGTATTGCTCCACCTTCGACAGCACCGCAAAAGGCAACATCGGCCCGGTGACCGATGCACTGTTGGAACAGCTTGGCGAAACGCAAACCATCATCTCTCCGGCGCTGCCGGTGAACGGCAGAACCGTCTATCAGGGCCACCTGTTCGTGATGGATCAGCTGCTGTCCGAATCTGGAATGCGTCACCACCCCGTAACGCCAATGACGGACAGCAACCTGATGCGCGTCATGGAGCAGCAGGCTGCTGGGCGCTGCGGGCTGGTGCCGTATGCCGTGATGGATCAGGGGGCAGAGGCCGTCAAACAGCGTCTGGCGCAGTTGAAAGAACAGGGCGTTCGCTATGTGGTGCTGGATACGCTAAACGAACAGCACCTGCTGACGCAGGGCGAGGCACTGCGCGACATGAAGCTGGTCACCGGTGGCTCCGGCCTGGCGATTGGGCTGGCGCGCCAGTGGGCAGAATCTGCGGCACAAACCGGTTCCGCAACCGACGCAGGCAAGCCGCAGTCCGGCGCAGGCGTTGTGCTGTCCGGTTCCTGTTCGGTGATGACCAACAAGCAGGTCGCCCACTACCTGAAACAGGCGGCGAGTCGCGCGATTGACGTCGCACGCTGCTTAGAGAGCAATGACGCTCAGCCAGCCTACGTTCAGGAACTGGCCGACTGGGTGAAGGCACACCGTGACGACACACTCGCACCGCTGCTGTACGCCACCTCATCACCCGATGAACTGGCGCAAATTCAGCAGCGCTGGGGCGCGGAAGCCAGCAGCCAGGCGGTGGAGAAATTGTTTGCCGCCGTTGCCCGCCAGCTTCAGCAAGACGGTTTCCAGCGCTTCATTATCGCGGGCGGTGAAACCTCCAGCATCGTGGTACAGACGCTGGGCATCCGCGCGTTCCATATCGGGCCGTCTATTTCTCCCGGCGTGCCGTGGGTGCGATCCACCAATCATCCACTCTCGCTGGCGTTGAAATCCGGCAATTTCGGTGATGAAGACTTTTTTGCCCGCGCCCAAAAGGAGTTTGCCGCATGAGTGAAAAACACCACAGCGCCGACGCTGCGCTAAACAGCGAGCAACACGCACGCGCGGAAATGGTCAAACTAGGCGCGTCCTTTTTCCAGCGCGGCTACGCCACCGGTTCGGCAGGCAACCTGTCTCTGCTACTGGATGACGGCACGCTGCTGGCAACGCCGACCGGCTCCTGCCTCGGCGAACTGGATGCCGAGCGGCTGTCCAAAGTCAGCCTGAGCGGCGAATGGATCTCCGGGGATAAGCCGTCGAAAGAGGTCAGCTTTCACCTATCGATTTACCGTAACGACCCAGACTGTAAGGCGATCGTTCACCTGCACAGTACCTACCTGACGGCGCTCTCGTGTCTGGAAGGGTTGGACACGCAGGATGCCATCAAGCCGTTCACGCCCTATGTGGTGATGCGCGTCGGTAAAGTACCCGTCGTCCCTTATTACCGCCCCGGCGATGCGCGACTCGGTGAAGATCTGGCGAAGCTGGCTTCGCGTTACAAGGCGTTCTTATTGGCTAACCACGGCCCCGTCGTCACTGGCAAAGATCTACGTGCAGCGGCGGACAACATGGAAGAGCTGGAAGAAACCGCCAAGCTGATTTTTATTCTCGGTGACCGAAAAATTCGCTACCTCACCGCTGACGATATTGCAGAGCTCTCTTGATGAGACATTTTTACCGAGGAGTTAACCATGCCTAAGTTTGCTGCCAATCTTTCTATGCTGTTTACCGACGTACCGTTTCTCGATCGTTTTAAAGCCGCTGCCGATGCGGGTTTCACCTCGGTCGAGTACCTGTTTCCTTATGAATATCCGGCACCGCTGCTGGCGGAAAAGCTGCGGGAAAATGGCCTGAAGCAGGTGTTGTTCAATACCGCGCCCGGCAATATTGCGGTGGGTGAATGGGGCGTTTCTGCCCTGCCCGACCGTGTTGAAGATGCCCGCCGGGATATCGATAACGCTCTGGAATATGCGCTGGCGCTCAACTGTCCTTCGGTGCTGGTGATGGGGGGCGTCGTGCCGCCCGGTGAAGACCGTGCCGCCTATCAGCAAACTTTCATCGATAACCTGCGCTACGCCGCCGATAAGTTTGCACCACACGGCATCAACATCATGATTGAGGCGCTGAGCGCGAAGGTGAAGCCGAATTACTTGTTCGCCAGTCAATATCAGGCGCTGGAATTAGCCAATCTGATCGACAGGCCGAACGTTTATATCCAGCTGGATTTCTTCCACGCACAAATTGTCGATGGCAACCTGACGCAAATTATTCACGATTTGGCTGGCCGCATCGGACATATTCAAATTGCTTCGGTTCCTGCGCGACATGAACCCGATGAAGGGGAAATTAATTATCCGTTCATCTTTGCCGAATTGGATCGCGTGAATTATTCCGGCTGGGTTGGCTGTGAATATAACCCACGCGGCAAAACCGAAGACGGGTTGGGATGGGCTAAATCCTATCTGAAGAAATAAGTTATCGCGGAAGATATTGCTGTTCCCATAAAAGAATAAACACCAGAGACATATTTATAAAATATCGAGAAAAGGTCAGGTCCCCGCATTATTCCGATGCGGGAATCAGGTCACCCTTTTCTTCAAATAAAACAATAACCCACTACCTTTTCAGCCTCTGAATTGAAAAGACGGGATCAATGAGGATAAGAACATGGCCACCTCGCTCTTACTCTGCATCGCTATCGCCGGGGTATTACTCCTGCTGCTGATGGTCATTAAATTTAAAATTCAGCCCTTTGTCGCCCTGCTGGTTGTCAGTTTACTCGTTGCCCTGGCAACCGGTATTCCGACTGGCGAAGTGATGAAAGTGATTACCTCCGGCATGGGCGGTATTCTCGGTTCAGTGGCGATTATTATCGGCCTCGGTGCCATGCTCGGCAGAATGATTGAAGTGTCCGGCGGCGCGGAATCCTTAGCGCACCGCTTTGCCCAGTTAATGGGGCCGGGGTTAATGGTGGCAGCATTAACCATCGCCGCCTTTATTTTAGGTATTCCGGTCTTTTTCGATGTCGGCTTTATTATTCTCGCCCCGATTATTTACGGCTTTGCGAAAGTCGCTAAAGTCTCTCCGATTAAATTCGGTTTACCCGTCGCAGGCGTCATGCTGACGGTACACGTCGCCCTGCCGCCCCACCCCGGCCCGGTTGCCGCCGCAGGCCTGTTGAATGCAGATATCGGCTGGCTGACCATTATTGGCCTGCTGGTGTCGATTCCTGTCGGCATCATCAGCTATTGGGCAGCCAAAGCCATGAATCGCCGTAAGTATGCGCTTTCCGTTGAGGTATTGGAGCAATTACAGCTGGCCAAACCGGAAGACACCACGCCGAACACAGCGCCCGTATCAGCCCCTTCTGCTGGGCTGATCGCCGCGCTCATTGCGATTCCTATCGCCATCATCATGCTCGGCACCGTGTCTGCGACCATTCTGCCCGCAGGACACCCGGTGCGTAACGTGATGTCGCTGGTCGGTTCTCCCGCCGTGGCGCTGCTGATTGCACTGGCACTCGCATTCTGGCTGATTGCCCTGCGTCGCGGCTGGTCGCTGGAAAAAGCCAGCGGTGTGATGGGCGATGCCATGCCTGCTGCCGCGATGGTAATTATGGTGACCGGTGCGGGTGGCGTGTTTGGTAAAGTGTTGGTGGAATCGGGCATCGGTAAAGCGCTGGCGGATACGCTGACCAGCATTCACCTGCCGCTGGTGCCTGCCGCCTTTATTCTGTCGCTGGCGCTGCGAGCCTCGCAAGGTTCAGCCACCGTTGCCATTCTCACCACCTGCGGCCTATTGAGCGAAGCCGTTAGCGGCCTGAACCAGATGCAACTGGTGCTGGTGACGCTCTCTGCCTGCTTTGGCGGACTAGGCCTGTCACACGTCAATGACTCCGGTTTCTGGATCGTCACCAAATATCTGGGGCTGTCCGTCGCCGATGGCCTGCGCACCTGGACGGTGCTAACGACGATACTCGGGTTGGCTGGGTTCCTCTTCACCTGGGCGCTTTGGCTGGTCATGTAAACGTCACTATGTTCACCCTTGTGACGCTTCACTACAGGAAAAACCGCTGATATTCAGCGGTTTTTCTCCTTATGCCAGAAAATACACCCGTTTTACTCTTATATTCCATACCTGACTATCCACACGCTGTCTTTATAATACCTACAGTAAGAAACCGTACGTTCCCTTGCTGCCGCTAAACAAGCCTGCAACCAATACATAATGTCATCAAAAGTACGCTCTATTCCTGACCTATCATAGAAGATGCCTAATTCACAAGGCAGCACCTGCATCACCGATGAAAAATAATAAAGGAAGATTATGAATTTTATAGCAAAAATTAAGCTTGGCACCATGCTAGGTACTGGCTTTGCCTCTGTCATCATCATCGGCCTGATGGTCGCCGTTCTGGGGCGCTTTCATCTGGTCGACCTAGGCGAAGATATTGAATCACTGTCAGAAAAAAATCTGGCCAGTCTTATCCTGATACAGGACGCCAAGAGCGGTTTTGATGCCGTGGCACGCTCGGTGCGTAATATCGGGCTGACCGATGACAGAAACCGCATTCAGGAAGAAAAGCGCCTGATCGATCAGCAAATTGCCCGTAACACCGAAATCCTGACCAAACTGTACGAACATCTGTCTGAAGCGGAAACCCGCGGTTTACTGGAAAGCCTGACACAGGCGCGCCCGGCTTACCGGGATGCCGTGAATAAGGCGGTTGAGCTTGGTCTGTCCGAAAATGCCGAAGAAAGAGCGCGTGCCGTGCAACTCATGGTCAATGAGATGCAGGTTACACAGGCTCCTGTTTTCGCAGCATTGGACAGCATGGCGCAATTCCAGAAAAAACGGACGCAGAATATGGCGACAAACGCCATGCAGGAAGCACGCTCAGACGGTAACACCCTGATTCTCTTCGCCGCGATTGCTGCTCTGGTCGGTATTCTGGTTTCCGTACTGATTACCCGCACCATCAAAGGCTTACTGGGTGGTGAAGTAACTTACGCCGCACAGATCGCTCAGGCCGTTGCACAGGGAAATCTGGCCGTCAACGTCAACCTGCGCCCCGGTGACAACCACAGCGTGCTGGCAGCCATGAACGGTATGCGCAAAAGCCTGAGTGGGATTGTTGAACAGGTGCGTGAGAGCAGTGAATCCATCGCAACTGGCGCCAGCCAGATCGCCGCTGGCAGCACCGACCTCAGCCAGCGCACGGAAGAACAGGCAGCCAATCTGCAACAAACCGCTGCCTCCATGGAAGAAATGAGCCAGACCGTGCGCCAAAACACCGATACGGTGCGTAACGCCGCTCAGTTGTCGCAGGCCGCCAGCAATACCGCCGCTAAAGGCGGCGAAGCCGTCGGCAACATCGTTATCACCATGAAAGAAATTACCGACAGCTCGCACAAAATTGGCGACATCATCAGCGTCATTGATGGCATCGCTTTCCAGACCAACATTTTGGCACTCAACGCAGCGGTGGAAGCCGCTCGGGCTGGCGAACAGGGCCGAGGCTTTGCCGTAGTCGCAGGCGAAGTTCGCTCACTGGCACAACGTTCTGCAACCGCGGCTAAAGAGATCAAAGAACTGATCGGCCACAGCGTAGAGAAAGTCGAGATAGGCTCCAGACTGGTCGGCGATGCGGGAACAACGATTGAAGAACTGGTTCGTCAGGCACGCCACGTTGCCGATCTGATTAACGAAATTGGCGTCACTACGCAGGAACAAGAATCTGGCGTCTCACAGATTCATGATGCCGTTAACCAGCTTGATCAGGTCACACAGCAGAACGCCGCCCTCGTTGAGCAATCCGCTTCTGCCGCCGATAGCCTGAGCGATCAGGCAGCCCGTCTGGTCGAGCTGATGAAAATCTTCATCATTGAAGGCGGATCGTCACAGCGCATTACACCGCCGTTGAAACGACCTGACAGCGCCAAGCTCTCTCTCGCGAATCCTAAAAGCAGCACGGGAAGCGATAGCCAAAACTGGGAACAGTTCTAATTCTACGCGGGGGATGGCTCGCGCATCCCCCACTCCGCTTTCACATCCCTTCACCGCCAATATCATCCCTTCCCTGCGTTTCCTGTTTTTTCCTCATCCGCATGCGGCAATATCGACAATTAAAATCAATGTTTTCGCTGGTCATGCCGATATCCTAGAGTGGACTGCTTGGTTATTCATCAGAAGGATTTAGAAACCGCAGTCGTACATTGCTCTTGTCGTGCAGAAGAAAATCCGCTTAATAACAATAAACAGTGTCAATAAGTCATGAGGATAACATGCAGAATAAAAGAAAAATGAAACTGGGTACTCAGGTCGGTTCGGGTTTTGCCATTGTTATTGTTATCGGCCTATTAGTGGCCATTTTCGGCAGAATGCATCTGGTTGGCCTCGGTAATACCACTGACAGGCTGGCGAAACACCACCTTGCCAACCTCATCGTGCTACAAGAATTGAAAGATAATCTTAACGTCACGATCAAAGCCACGTTACGTATGCTTATCGCAACCGAACAAAAGGTTCTGGAAGACAATCAAAAACTGATTGAAGCCACGAGCGCCAAAAACACCAAGCTCGTCACTCAGTTGGAAGAAAATTTACGGGCAACCGAAGTCCGCAATATTCTCGGTGAACTTCAGCAAAATCGCACTGAATTTGCCACCGTGGGCCGCCAGGCCGTCGCGCTGTCACTCAGCAACAGGCAGGCTGAATCTATCGAGTTGGTTAAAACCCAGCTTGAGCCCATACAAACCCGGCTTTTTAACAACCTGAACACCATGATTCAGTTGCAGAAAGACTACACCACGCAAACAGCAGCCAGTGCAGTTGAAGAGTCCTACGATGATGGCAATTCATTACTGATTCTGGCTGTCATCGCCTCATTGCTCGGCGCCTGCATCGCCTGGCTTATTACCCGCCATATCAAGAAGCAATTGGGCGGCGAACCTGCCTATGCCACACAGGTCACACAAGAAATCGCGCAAGGTAATCTCGCGATACCAGTCGAGCTCGCGTCAGGCGACAATACCAGCTTGCTGTTTGCAATGAATAACATGCGCAAAAGCTTAAGCAGCATTGTTGAGCAAGTGCGTGAGAGCAGCGAATCTATCGCAACCGGTGCCAGCCAGATTGCCGCAGGCAGCACTGATCTCAGCCAGCGCACTGAAGAGCAGGCGGCGAATCTGCAACAAACCGCCGCCTCCACGGAAGAAATGAGCCAGACCGTGCGTCAGAATGCCGATACGGTGCGCAATGCCGCTCAACTGGCGCAAGCTGCCAGCGATACCGCTGCTAAAGGCGGCGAAGCCGTCGGCAACATCGTTATCACCATGAAAGAAATTACTGACAGCTCGCACAAAATTGGCGACATCATTAGCGTCATCGATGGCATCGCTTTCCAGACCAACATTCTGGCGCTTAACGCCGCAGTGGAAGCCGCACGGGCTGGCGAGCAAGGCCGTGGCTTTGCCGTGGTGGCAGGCGAGGTTCGCTCGCTGGCACAGCGTTCTGCAACGGCAGCCAAAGAGATTAAAGAGCTGATCGGCCACAGCGTCGAGAAAGTCGAGGTTGGTTCCAGACTGGTCAGTGATGCGGGGACGACAATCGAAGAACTGGTGCGTCAGGCGCGCAACGTTGCCGACCTGATTAATGAAATTGGCGTCACCACGCAGGAGCAAGAATCCGGCGTCTCGCAGATCCATGATGCTGTTAATCAGCTTGATAAGGTGACGCAGCAGAATGCCGCGCTTGTTGAGCAATCCGCTTCCGCTGCCGATAGCCTGAGCGATCAAGCGGCTCATCTGGTCGAGCTGATGAAAACCTTCACCGTTGAGGGCGGATCGTCACAGCGCATGGCGACACCGTTGAAAAGACCCACCAGCGCCACGCTCTCTCTCGCCAGACCTAAAAGCAGCACGGGAAGCGATAAGCAAAACTGGGAAACCTTTTAACAACCAATCAAAAGAAAGCTAAAACCGCTGATCGCTCAGCGGTTTTTTATCCCTTTATGGCCTGAACCTCTCACATTGCCACTCAGCCCATTCCCGTTATCCATCGAATAAACACACGAGATTTTTTCAGTAGGGAAAAATAATGAATAAAGAGAAAAAACAGCAATGCTGTTTTATATTAAGCGCGATGGAATAAAATCAATAAAAAACGAGGAATAGCAATTTTCGATGAAAAAAACCTCAAATATACGAGGGTAACAACATCATATCGTTCGAAAAAAAAGAATGAATGAGAAATAAACATCTTTTAGCGTTGAATAAATAAACAAAAAATCATAACTACAGCGTTTATACCCTAAATAATTCGAGTTTCAGGAAAGCGGCAAGCGAGGGAGTCCCGATGAACTTACTCAAGTAAGTGATTCGGGCGAGTAAACGCAGCCAACGCACATGCAACTCGAAGTATGACGGATATATTAACATGATTGTCAATTTAGCATTACAGCATAACTCCAGTTTATTTTTTCTCTAATCCATAGAGATATTGCGGCTTTTACCGCCACCTTTTATACTCCTGCGCCACCATTTACCCTTATTTTCCTATGTTCCATCGCACCAGACACGACGATCACTTACCGGAGAGCGTGACAGGAAAAAGTAAACTTAGGATAGGTTTATTAGCCAAGGGAAACGGGCAACAATTACGGAAAAGGATAGACCTGTCATTCTTCAAGCCGCATGTTTATTCATCTTTCTGCGACTCGACTCTTTAAGGTATCAACGTGATGGCATCTGCAAAATAAATACATTTTCGCAACGCCTATTTCACATTAAAAGCACGCCGGCACCAACCATATTCGTTCTCAACATATAATAAGGGACACAATGAATCTCATAAAAAATAGTAGCCTGGGTAAAATGCTAGGGACTGGCTTTACCCTGGTCATCGCTATCGGATTTCTGGTGGCGGTATTTGGCCGTATCCAGTTAGACAAGCTCGGAGAAAACATCCAGCTGTTATCGCAGGTTCGCATCACCAACCTCCTGATGATGCAGGAATTTAAAGACAACATAAACACCAACGCGATCGCCATCAGAAACCTGACGATGCTGGAAGACAGCCAGCAAATGCAAGGAGAGAAAGCGCGTATTGAGGAGATGATTTCCCGTAATAACGCATTACTCTCAAAAATACACGACGCCGCCGTCGAGCAACGTGCTCAGGAACTGGTCGCGGTACTGGAGCGCGTACGTCCGGCCTATAGCAGTAGCTATAAAGAGGCCATCGCATTGGCAACGGCGAACAAGAACAGCGAAGCTCAACATCTGTTATTAACAGACGTGCGTGTCAAGCAGGATGCCGTCTTCCAAGCCCTGAATGACATGGTTAACTGGCAAGAGAAGCTCACGGCTGAAATCGCCGAGCAGTCTTTAAAGAACGCCACTAGCGCAGGTACGTTGATGGTCATTATCGCCCTGCTTTCTGTCGTGCTGGGAGCAATGATCTCATGGTGGATTACCCGAGCCATTAAACGTCAGCTCGGGGGAGAACCAGCCTACACATTGGAAGTCACGCGTCAGGTTGCACAGGGGAATCTGGCCGTTGCGATTGAACTGCGCGACGGTGATACCACCAGCGTGCTGGCCGCGATGGAAGATATGCGTCAAAACCTGAGCAACCTCGTCGGTCAGGTGCATCAGAGCAGCGAATCTATCGCTACGGGCGCGACGCAGATTGCGATGGGCAACACCGATCTAAGCCAACGCACGGAAGAGCAGGCTGCGAATCTTCAGGAAACCGCCGCCTCAATGGAACAAATGAATACCACGGTGAAGCAGAATGCTGCGACCGTGCGCACCGCCACAGAACTGGCCCATTCCGCCAGCACCACGGCGCAAAAAGGTGGCGATGCGGTCAATAACGTTGTACGTACCATGGAAGATATCACCGCCAGCTCACGTAAGATCGGCGATATTATCGGCGTCATCGATAGCATTGCTTTCCAGACCAACATTCTGGCGCTCAATGCTGCCGTTGAAGCAGCCAGAGCCGGTGAACAAGGCCGTGGCTTCGCTGTGGTCGCCGGTGAAGTACGTTCTCTGGCGCAGCGTTCCGCTTCCGCCGCGCGTGAAATCAAAGATCTGATTAGCGTAAGCGTGTCTAACGTGGAAATGGGTGAGAAGCTGGTTAATGATGCGGGCATCACCATCAAAGACATTGTCGAAAAATCCCAGCAGGTTGCCAACCTGCTCAATGAGATCGGCCTGACCACGCACGAACAGGAACAGGGCGTTTCTCAGGTCAATGATGCGGTGAATCAGCTCGATCAGGTGACTCAACAGAATGCCGCGCTGGTTGAAGAATCAGCCTCCGCCGCCGACAGCCTGAGTGAGCAAGCCAGAACACTGCTGGAATTAATGGGCGTATTCAAAATCAGCGGTGTTCAAACGCCAGCACCACGGTTGGCATCACAGATGAAGCAGCCAACAGCGCCGAGATTGGCTCTGGCAGGAAAATCAGGCAGTACAAGCAGTAATAACTGGGAAACCTTTTAACAGTTAATCAAAAGATAGCTAAGACAGCCGATTATTCAGCAGTTTCAAACTGATGAAGAACCCCGTGTTTTTACGGGGTTTTTCTTTTTGAGTGCTCATAGGTCGCGACCGCAATATTTTTCCCCTATGTTAACCCGCCAATCAGTATCAGAGCTGACTTGTTGATTTTATGCATGATGCACCGACGTGTGGCAGACATTCCCTCTTCCGTTTTTTGGTATCCCTTCCACAAGAGACTAGGCAGGCTATGCCTGTGATTTAAAAAACAGCATTAGCATGCTATCTGTCTAATCCCCTCAAAGGAAAATGTATGCCCGACTTCAATATCTCCCCCGCGTCTTCTGACGCAACCGCAAACCGCAGTCACATAATAAACAACGTCAGAGACCAGCAGCATCAATCCAACGACTGTTCATTGTGGCCGAAGATGAAAGAATGGTTCTCTCAGTCAAATCAGATTCACGCTGAAGCACTGCTGCGTGAGTTTTACCAGCCCGCTACCGACGTTTCACCGCGGGATCGATTATTCAATTTTGTGCAGTTGAAGACGCTACTTTCTCCGGAATATCAAAATAACCTCGTCACTGAGCGCCTGGACGGAACAGGGGAGACGGTTTGCACCATCGTCCCCAGTGGCAATGATGCCCCCACGCCTGTCGCACTCGCACTAAGTGAAGATGACCACAATGCCGCACAGGGGCTAATAACACTACACGCATGGGTCTGCGCGTCTCCCCACGGAGAGGCTGAAAGTCGTAGCATTGCCGCACAATGGATTCGGGTATGCTGGAAAGAGAATAGCCCTAGATTGAACTTAGAAAATTTGGGCTTGACCACCCTGCCCGACACTTTACCGCAGGAAATAACCGCACTGGATGTCAGCCATAACAAACTGGCCACCCTACCAAAAAAACTGCCGCCGGGAATAACCGCACTGGATGCCAGCCATAACAAACTGGGCACCCTACCAAAAAAACTGCCGCTGGGAGTAACCGCATTGGATGTCAGCAATAACCAACTGACCACCTTACCAAAAAAACTGCCGCCGGGAATAACCAAACTTGATGTCAACCATAACAAACTGACCGCCCTGCCAGACTCCCTGCCGCTGGAAATAACCATACTTGATATCAGCCATAACCAACTGGCCACGCTGCCAGACTCCCTGCCGCTGGAAATAACCATACTTGATATCAGCCATAACCAACTGACCACGCTGCCAGACTCCCTGCCGCCAGGAATAATCGCACTTTATGTCGCCTGTAACCAACTGACCACGCTGCCAGACTCCCTGCCGCCGGGAATAACCGGACTTGATGTCAGCCATAACCAACTGACCACGCTGCCAGACTCCCTGCCGCCGGGAATAACCGTATTTGATGTCAGTAATAACCAACTGGCCACGCTGCCAGACTCCCTGCCGCCGGGAATAACCGTATTTGATGTCAGTAATAACCAACTGACCACTCTGCCAGACTCCCTGCCGCCGGGAATAACCGTAATTGATGTCAGTAATAACCAACTGGCCACGCTGCCAGACTCCCTGCCGCAGGAAATAAACGCACTTGGCGCCAGCTATAACCAGCTGACTGCCCTACCCAAAAACCTGCCGCTGGAAATAACCATACTTGATATCAGCCATAACCAACTGACCACGCTGCCAGACTCCCTGCTGCCGGGAATAACCGTACTTAATGTCAGTAATAATCAACTGACCACGCTGCCAGACTCCCTGCTGCCGGGAATAACCGTACTTAATGTCAGTAATAATCAACTGACCACGCTGCCAGACTCTCTGTCGCCGGGAATAACCGAACTTAATGTCAGTGATAACCAACTGGCCACGCTGCCAGACTCCCTGCCGCAGGGAATAACTAAACTTGATGTCAGCCATAACCAACTGACCACGCTGCCAGACTCCCTGCCGCCGGGAATAACCGGACTTGATATCAGTAATAACCAACTGACCGCTCTGCCAGACTCCCTGCCGCCGGGAATAACCGGACTTAATGTCAGTAATAACCAACTGACCACGCTGCCAGACTCCCTGCCGCCGGGAATAACCGTACTTGATATCAGTAATAACCAGTTGGCCACTCTGCCAGACTCCCTGCCGCAGAAAATAAACGCACTTGGCGCCAGCTATAACCAGCTGACTGTCCTACCCAAAAACCTGCCGCTGGAAATAACCATACTTGATATCAGCCATAACCAACTGACCACGCTGCCAGACTCCCTGCCGCTGGAAATAACCATACTTGATATCAGCCATAACCAACTGACCACGCTGCCAGACTCCCTGCCGCCGGGAATAACCGGACTTGATATCAGTAATAACCAACTGACCACGCTGCCAGACTCCCTGCCGCCGGGAATAACCGAACTTAATGTCAGCCATAACCAACTGACCACGCTGCCAGACTCCCTGCCGTCGGGAATAACCGGACTTGATGTCAGCCATAACCAACTGACCACGCTGCCAGACTCCCTGCCGCAGGGGATAAACGTACTTGATGTCAGATATAATCAATGGCTCATGCTCCCTCCAATACCGAGCCAGTTATCAGCATCCGTTGGCAATTGGCAATCCACCGAGATATCAGACAAGTGGGCTGCCTTTAGCAATGAGCAAAATGCCGCCAACTTCAGTGAATTTTTAGGCAGACTCTATCGGACACAAACCCAAACAAATCCCCCCGAATTCAAGAATACGATTTCCAACTGGCTGACGCGTCTAGCTGATAACAGCAGCCTGAGGGCAAAAACCTTTTCCATTGCAGCAGATGCATCTACCTCTTGCGAAGACCGAGTTATCTTTACCTACCATCAGATGAAAAATGTAGAAATGGCACATGGTGTCGAATCTGGAGAGTTTGATAACAACCTCCCAGAATTGGTTGATACCGCGCGGGGAATTTTTCGCCTTGAGCAGCTTGAACAGGTTGCCAGAATAAAAACCCAGAGACTCGCAACTCGCAACCCCAATAAGGATATAGATGAAATTGAAGTGTTCCTTGGTTACCAGCACAAGCTGAGGAGGAAACTTGAATTAACTGCCATCACCCCTAAAATGAGGTTCTTTAAGGTCTCAGGTATCACCCATCGTAATCTGAATCGCTCCGAACTCGCTGTCAAAAAAGCTGAAAACAACACATTCCCAGCCTGGTTTGCACTGTGGGGCGCATGGCATAAAACAGTGGAGCGTATAGCGCCTGACGAATGGAAAAAAGCAAATGACGACAAACATCAACACTTTGAGGAGACGTTTAACAAACTGGTTGAAAGCGAACTGAAGCCTACCGGGATGAACAACGATGATGACGCCATACGTACTATCGGTGTAAGAGCAAACCAAGAGACCCAAAAAGCCGTATTTGAATCCATGACTAACAGGGTGCTAAAGAACGAATTATCCAGAAACCTTTTCACTCCGCGGTGGGAACTCAAAACCTCATCAGGGCGGCGATAACACCAGATCTCATTGCCCCACGCCTTATAAAAGCCGCGTGGGGCGAGGAACACTAGACGGCAACGGTACCCTGTTCATCCTGATCGACAGCGAAGCAGGCAACCTGCTGCTCACCGTAGGTTTTCAGCTGTGGCTGGAACTGGGTGCAGGTGCTGAAGCAGCGCTGACAGCGGGCATTGAACGCGCAGCCCGGCGGCGGATTCAGTGGGCTAGGCAACTCCCCCGTCAGCTTGATGCGCTCGCGGCGTAAATCCGGGTTCAAGCGCGGCGTCGCGGAAAGTAACGCTTGCGTATACGGGTGACGCGGGTTGTTGAAAATGGCATCTTTACTGCCCTTCTCGACACAGCGGCCCAGATACATCACCATCACTTCATCAGCGATATGTTCGACAACGGACAGATCGTGCGAGATGAAGACGTAAGACAGCCCCAGATCCTGCTGCAAGTCCATCATCAGATTCAGCACCTGTGCGCGAACCGACACGTCCAGCGCCGAAACCGGCTCATCGGCAATCACCACGTCAGGATCCAACATCAACCCACGGGCGATAGCGATACGCTGACGCTGGCCGCCGGAGAACATATGCGGGTAGCGATCGTAATGTTCCGTTTTCAGCCCCACTTTCGCCATCATCGCCAGCGCTTTTTCACGGCGTTCGGCTTTTGACAGCTCAGTGTTGATCTGGAGCGGTTCTTCCAGGATCTGACCGACTTTCTTACGTGGATTGAGCGATCCATACGGATTCTGGAAAACGATCTGGATCTTCTGCCGACGCAGTTTCTGCGCTTCAGGATCGTGCTTCAGCAGATCCTGCCCCTGATAGTACAGTTCACCATCCGATGGAGTTTCAATCATCGTCAGCAGGCGACCCAGCGTGGATTTTCCACAACCAGATTCTCCCACCACCGCCAGCGTCTTACCGCGTTCCAGCGTAAAGGAAACGCCGTCCAGCGCTTTCACCATCCGCTCTGGCGCGAAAAAGCCCTTTTTCACTGGATAGTGTTTTTTCAAATCAATCGCATGCAGCAAATACGGCTGCGATGTTGCGTTCAGTTCACTCATAGGGTTGGTCTCCCCGCATCATCGAGCGGTGTATGACATTTCACCTGACGACCAGGAATATCGCGCAGTGCAGGTTCTTCCTGACGGCAGCGGTCCTGCGCATAGGGGCAGCGCGGGTTTAACAGACAGCCGTTCGGGCGGTCATATTTACCCGGAACCACACCCGGCAACGATGCCAGTCGGGATTTATCTGCCGCAAACTCCGGCAACGCACGCAGCAACGCCTGGGTATACGGATGACGCGGCGCACTGAAAATATCCGCCGCTTTGCCTGATTCCACCACCTGCCCGGCATACATCACGATGATGTGGTGTGCCGCTTCGGCCACCAGCGCCAAATCGTGCGTAATCAGGATCAGTGCCATGTTTTCGCGCTGCTGCAATTCGAGCAGCAGTTCGATGATCTGCGCCTGAATGGTCACGTCGAGCGCCGTGGTCGGCTCATCGGCAATCAGCAGCTTCGGCCGACAGGCAATCGCCATCGCGATCATCACACGCTGGCTCATCCCGCCGGAAAGCTGGTGCGGATACACATCAAGACGCGAACCTGGATCGGGAATCCCCACCAGCGTCAGCAGGTCAATCGCACGCTGACGACGGGTTTTGCGGTTACCGCCCTGATGCACCTTGATGGCTTCCATGATCTGGTAGCCCACGGTATAGCACGGGTTCAGGCTGGTCATCGGGTCCTGGAAAATCATCGCGACTTCAGAACCCACCAGATTACGCCGTTCTTTCTCAGAAATTTTTGTTAAATCACGCTGGTTAAATTCCAGCTTGTCGGCCATCACTTTGCCGGGGTAATCAATCAGCCCCATAATCGCCAGCGAACTGACGGACTTACCGGAGCCGGATTCCCCGACGATACCGACCACCTGGCCTTGTTCAACCTGGTAGCTGATACGATCGACCGCACGAAACGGCAGATCCTCATCACCAAAGTGAACCGATAGTTTATCTACATTGAGCAACGCCATCTCTCTACCTCTACTACTGCTTGAGTTTGGGGTCGAGAGCGTCACGCAAGCCGTCCCCCATCAGGTTAAACGCCAATACCGTCAGTAAGATTGCCAGACCGGGGAACGTCACCACCCACCAGGCGCTTTGTGCAAACTGCAAAACGTCCGACAGCATGGTGCCCCACTCTGGCGTTGGCGGCTGTGCGCCCATACCGAGGAAACCCAAGGCAGCCATATCAAGAATGGCGTTAGAAAAACCGAGAGAAGCCTGCACAATCAGCGGAGCTAGGCAGTTCGGAAGAATGTTGACGAACATCTGGCGTGCCGAACTCGCTCCCGCCACGCGTGAAGCGGTGACGTAATCGCGGTTGACTTCCACCAGCACCGCCGCACGAGTCAAACGGACATAGTGCGGCAACGCCACGAAGGTCAGCGCCAGCGAGGCGTTCACAATCGAAGGTCCGAAGATGGCCACCAGCACCAGCGCCAGCAGCAGGCTCGGCAGTGCCAGCATGATATCGACAACACGCATGATGAGCGCATCGACCACACCGCCGAAATACCCAGCCAGCAGACCGAAGATCACCCCCAGCACCAGCGACAGCGCGACGACCAGACAGCCGACCAGCAGCGACAGGCGTGCACCGTACATCAGACGGGACAGAACATCACGCCCGACGTCGTCCGTTCCCAGAATAAACTGCCAGCTTCCGCCCTCTTGCCAGACCGGCGGACGAAGCAGCGCATCGCGGAACTGCTCAGCAGGCGCGTGCGGTGCCAGTACGTTGGCACCAATGGCGATAATCAGCATCAGCACGACATACACCATGCCAACGACCGCCCCTTTGTTACGTTTAAAATAGTGCCAGAATTCCTGTAGCGGGGTCATCGGCTTCGGTGCGCTATTTACAACAGGTTCAGTGACGTGTGTCATCTTAGCCTTCCCCTTATTTCTTGTGACGGATGCGTGGGTTAACCACGCCGTAGAGCACATCAACCAGCAGGTTAACCAGAATGATCATGGTTGCCACCAGCAGTACGCCCCCCTGAACCACCGGATAGTCACGACGCTGCAACGCATCGATCAACCACCGTCCCAGCCCCGGCCAAGAGAAAATGGTTTCCGTCAGAATTGCCCCGGCCAGCATGGTGCCAACCTGCAAACCTATGACCGTCACCACTGGCAGCATCGCATTACGCAACGCGTGCACGACAATCACACGCAGGCGGCTCAGGCCTTTAGCACGGGCGGTACGAATGTAATCCTCTCCCAACACTTCCAGCATCGCGGAGCGCGTCATACGCACAATCACCGCCAGAGGAATGGTGCCCAGCACGATGGCAGGCAGGATCATGTGTTCAACCGCGTCGATAAAATCGCCTTCCTCGCCCCAGAACAAGGTATCGATCAGCATAAAGCCGGTCAGCGGCATGCTGTCATCGAGGAAAATCGTGTCGCTGATACGCCCCGAAACGGGCGTCAGGTTGAGTTGAACGGAGACCAACATAATCAGCATCATGCCCCACCAGAAGATAGGCATGGAGTAGCCCGTCAGCGCCAGGCCAACAGAGGTATGATCGAAAATGGAACCACGTTTGACCGCAGCCAACACGCCAACAGGAATCCCAACCGCGATAGCAAACAGCATCGCGCAGACACCCAGTTCGAGCGTCGCTTTGAAGCGAGGCACAAATTCTTCCCACACGGGGATACGGCTTTTGAGGGAGATCCCCAGATCGCCCTGCATCACACCGCCAATATAGTGGAGGTATTGCTGCCAAAGCGGCTTATCCAGCCCCATTTCAGCCAGCAATTGCGCATGCCGCTCGGCGGAGATACCTCGTTCCCCCGCCATGATCATCACCGGGTCGCCCGGAATCATGTGCACGAATGCGAAGGTCAATAGGGTGATACCAATAAACGTTGGGATAACGAGCCCCAAACGCCGGAGTATGAACTGCAACATATCCCGAACTCTCTATTCATGCCCATTGGCTCATTGGCCATCAGGCTTATCATTGCTCACAGCATAAAAAATCGTCAGGAACGATTTTAAACGTCGTGTACGACGGCCCGCCGGGTGGCGGGCAGGAAGTCTGCCATAAAAACGTAACGGGCAAGAAACCCCGCCTCCACGACTCCTCTAACGAGAAACCGCAAGGTCGGGGTTTTTAATGTCCGTGAAAAACGAGTGGCTGACTTAATCCAACGTCACGTTGTTGAAGCTATGCACGCCACGCGACTGAATCACATAACCTTTCACGTTTTTACGCACTGGCTCGTACACGGTGGAGTGCGCAACAATCAGCGCCGGAGCCTGATCGTGCATCACAACCTGCGCCTGCTTGTACAGCTCAATACGTTTTTCGTGATCGGAAACAGCGCGCGCCGGTTGGATCAAATCTTCAAACGGCTTGTAGCACCACTTGGAGTAGTTGGAGCCATTTTTGGCCGCGTCGCAGCTGAACAGGGTCGCGAAGAAGTTGTCTGGATCCCCATTGTCGCCAGTCCAGCCCATCAGCACGGTCTGGTGCTCGCCGTCTTTCGCACGCTTCAGATACTCGCCCCACTCGTAGGTGACGATCTTGGCTTTCACGCCCACTTTCGCCCAGTCGGACTGAATCATTTCCGCCATACGACGAGCATTCGGGTTGTACGGTCGCTGTACTGGCATTGCCCACAGGTCGATAGAGAAACCGTCAGCCATACCTGCTTCTTTCAGCAGTGCTTTCGCTTTTTCAGGATCGTAGCTGTAGTCTTTAACGTCGTTGTTGTAGCCCCACATAGTCGGCGGGATCAGGTTAGTCGCGGCCTGACCAGCACCCTGATAGACCGCCTCAATGATGGCAGACTTGTTCACTGCATAGTTCAGCGCCTGGCGAATCTTGACGTTATCCAGCGGTTTTTTCTCAACGTTGTAGGCCAAATAACCAACGTTCAAGCCCGGCTTTTCCAGCAACGTGATGTTTTTGTCTTCTTTCATACGGGCAAGATCGGCCGGGTTTGGATACGGCATGATCTGGCATTCGTCTTTTTGCAGCTTGGCGTAACGTACAGACGCATCTGGCGTGATAGAGAAGACCAGACGGTCAATACCAGGCTTGGTGCCCCAGAAGCCTTCAAAGGCTTTGTACAGAATACGAGAATCTTTCTGGTATTGTTGCAGCTGGAACGGGCCTGTACCAATTGGGTTCAGGTCAACCTTCTCTGGCGTACCAGCTTTCAACATCTGATCCGCATATTCCCCCGACAGGATGGAAGCGAAGTCCATCGCCAGGTTTGCCAGGAACGGCGCTTCAGGGCGGTTCAGCACAAAGCGGACGGTGTAGTCGTCGACTTTTTCGATTTTGCTGACCAGCTCTGGCATGCCCATACCTTGATAGTATTCATAGCTGCCGCCAGATACTTTATGGTACGGATGGTTAGCATCCTGCTGACGCATGAAGGAGAAAATCACGTCATCGGCATTGAATTCACGGGAAGGTTTGAAATCCTTGCTATCTTGCCATTTCACGCCTTTGCGCAAATGGAAGGTGTAGGTTTTGCCGTCTTCGCTAATATCCCATTTTTCAGCCAAACCTGGACCGGTGTCCGTGGTGCCGTCTTTAAATTCCACAAGACGGTTATAAATAGGAATAGAGCTGGCATCAAACGTCGTACCAGAGGTGAACAGCTGCGGGTTAAAACCTTCTGGGGAGCCTTCTGAGCAGTAAACCAGCGTTTTTGCCTGAACACCTACCGCGACGGACATGGCGAGTAAGCCAAGGCCGAACTTCAATACCCTTGATCTAACGAGGGATTTTTCCATTACTTGTGCTCCATTGTGGATGATGTTGTGTGCTATACCCGCCATACTCCAAGCTGCATACGCGTTAATACTGTCGTTAAACACACAGTGGTTAACAGCGCTGATATTCCGTCCTGCATCTCGAAATCAATTGGGTATGGTTGGCCAGACCTGTATTTTTACGAACTGTGGTCTGTACCCTGTCGCCCGAAGGCAAAATCAAAATAGTGGGGAGAGGAATGATGGTTAACACAACCGATGGTCGCCACGCTGTTGGATACAGTCATAATAACTACAACGTATACCTCGAAACGCCACAACCCGCTCACGGATGCTGGATGAAGACGTAGAATCATTCAGACAAGCCGCTGCTTTCCTCCTTATATCCCTATGACGCCCTCAATTTCTCAACAGATGACGGTGACGTCAATATAAGCAGTAAGGATTTACAAAATTTCCTTACATTTTCTTAAAAGAGAAAATACAAGCTCACCAACTCAAGAAAGACATATTCTCTGCCTTTTGATGAAAAAACAGAGATAAAAACTGACACATTGCGGACAAAAAGAAATTATCACCATTTAAAAAACTATAGTCATCTGGTCTTACATGTACAAGATTTGAGCACTATTTTTTGTTAAAAACGTTAACAACAGGTGAAAATTCTGACAGATAATAAGAAATTCTGATATTTACCACGGCACCATAAGTAGACAAATGACTATCTACGCTACATAAAAAAACTCTATGCGACATAAAAAACGTGGTTTCCCCCCTCCTTTAACGGGCAACAAGCGCGCTCTACATCGTTTTTTATCTGTGGGATAGCCGTTACCAGAGATCCGTTGCTGGATACACCCGTTAGATAAAGCATAGATAAAAAGGCAACTGACATAGGGTCGAGAACGCATTTTGTCCCGCGGCAGCGTCGTCAGGGCGACGGCCAGCGAAACAATGATATTGCTCAATAATTACCTGGCTATTTTAGTTAAATAAATATTTTCACTAAAATGAAAACACGCTATTTACTTATTCTCATAAAGTGGTATTTTCACTCTGTGATTTACCTCTCCTTCTGTTTTAATTCCCCCACACCCTCTCAATAAATTATTTTAATTACAAAAAAATAATATAAGTTATTTAAAATAGAGTTGCTGATAAGTTCACAAATACGTAATTAACGTATTATTTTTAACATTCCCTCATGCTAGATTACTCTCCAACATGATTCATTGTTAAATAACATCAACCATTCCTTATCTTTTTGTTACTAACTGATAAAAAACAAAAAAACGAATTTTTCTGCTTTCTGATAATAAACATCCCGCCGTCATTGGCATTAGCGACGCTCGATAGTCACACAGATATCGGCGAGAAAAAAGCCAATAAAATGCGTCGATAACGATGCATTACCAATATCGCAACGATATCAAACGGCAGGTATGTAATTTCTTTCTGTACCAACTGTCCTAGCAGGGTGAATATAATGAAAAAAATTGAAACTGATATTTTATGTGAGAACGATCTCGCTCTGGAAACACAAGAATCGTTTATCGGGGGCTTTTTTAAAAAGAAAATCGGCTCCGTTCCCGTTGCGCTTTTTATGGCGATTGCCGCCATTGTCGCTATCGCGGCCTACGAAGGATATTTGCCTAAAAATATGATTGGCGGTTTCGCCGTCATCATGACGATGGGTTTTTTGCTGGCACACATTGGCAGCAACATTCCCGTGTTCAAAGATATCGGCGGCCCAGCCATTCTGTGCCTGATGGTGCCTTCCGTTATGGTGTATTTTGAGCTGTTCAACGACAACACCATGAAAACCGTCCACCTGCTGATGAAAGAGGCGAACTTCCTGTATTTCGTCATCGCCTGTCTGGTGGTCGGCAGTATTCTGGGTATGAACCGCAAAATCCTGATTCAGGGGATGGTGCGCATGTTCGTCCCGTTGGTTATCGGCACCGCAACCGCGCTGGCAACCGGTTTGCTGGTTGGTAAACTGTGCGGCTACAGCGTTTATCACACTTTCTTCTTCATCATCGTGCCAATTATCGGTGGCGGCATTGGTGAAGGCATCCTGCCGTTATCCTTAGCCTATTCTGCGATTCTGGGACAAAGCCCAGATGTCTATGTCGCTCAGCTAGCGCCCGCAGCCGTCGTCGGTAACATCTTCGCGATTCTGTGTGCTGGCGTGCTATCCCGTCTGGGTATGCGCCGCAAGGATCTGAACGGCGAAGGCCGTCTGGTTCGCAGCGATGAAGACAACGCGATGTTTGCCGTCAACGAAGCGCCAAAACCGGTCGATTTTCACCTGATGGGTGGCGGACTGTTGATGATTTGCGCCTTCTTCATCGTCGGTGGCCTGTTTGAGAAACTGGTACACATCCCAGGCCCAGTTCTGATGATTCTGATCGCCGTCTTCTGTAAATACGGACGCGTGATTCCTGCGATTATGGAAACTGGCGCGCACAGCGTTTACAAGTTCGTATCCAGTTCTCTGGTGTGGCCGCTGATGATCGGGCTGGGCATGCTGTATATCCCGCTGGAGAGCGTCGTCGCGGTATTCTCTGTGGGTTATGTCATCGTCTGTGGTTCTGTGGTGCTGTCCATGGCGCTGGTGAGTTTCCTGATTGCGCCTTACCTGAACATGTACCCAATTGAAGCGTCCATCGTGACCACGTGCCACAGCGGACTGGGCGGTACGGGTGATGTGGCTATTCTGTCCGCTTCTAACCGTATGTCTCTGATGCCGTTCGCACAGATCGCCACCCGTATCGGCGGCGCCTCTACCGTCATCGCGGCAACGCTGCTGCTGGGCTGGGTTGTCTAACCCAACCACGATTACCCACTAACGAAAACGCCACGGTGATTGCCGTGGCGTTTTTATTTATTCAGCGCTATTTATTCACAGCCTTTTATTCACAGTATTGGCACCGCGAGTCCTGCTTTTCCGGCAGCAGCCATTGTTAACGGTTTGGCTTACCGTAACTACCTAACCTTTTTGAAAATGATCAGAATCAGAGCCACGCAGATGGGAAAAGCTATGAACGCAGCTAAATACACCGAATTAGTATGTTCCTGCATAATTTCCAGGCTAGCTCTGTGATATTCAACAGATATAGTTTTTTCTGAAAAATACATAATATCCTTATCAAAGGAAATCGCACCAACCCCCCCTACCAGTAGATAATAAAATAGAGAGACAAGGGCAATACTGACCCATCGAATAAATGACTTGCACTTACTTGTTAACATCATGCATCCCGTCTAATAAGCCACCGATAGTACCACCAGAATAAGGTGTAGTGGCACACTGAATTTGGCCACCTGAATAGAGGTGATATCATCACCTCACAGTCAAAACAGGTGACATTATGACCGGACGTAACAGACGTAATTTTAGCCCCGAGTTTCGCCTCGAAGCTGCCCAGCTTGTACTCGATCAGCACTACACCGTTGCCGCCGCTGCTACGGCAATGAATGTCGGCAAATCCACGATGGACAAATGGGTTCGACAACTGAAAGAAGAGCGAGCGGGAAAATCACCCACTGCTTCACCCATGACACCTGAGCAGATTGAAATACGTGAGCTAAAGAAAAGACTTCAACGCGTTGAAATGGAAAGGGATATATTAAAAAAGGCTACCGCGCTCTTGATGTCAGACTCCCTGAACAATTCTCATTAGTTGAGAAACTCAGGGCGCGGTTTCCTGTTGCCGTTGTGTGCAACGTGTTTGGGGTTCATCGCAGCAGTTATAAATACTGGCGGCAGCCCAGGAAGCCTGACGCCACGAGAGTGGCATTACTGAGCCTTGTGCGTGAAGTTTATCGCGAAAGTAACGGCTCAGCAGGAGCGCGAAGCATTGCCGCGATGGTCACCACCAAAGGTATAAAACTGAGCCGCTGGCGGGCAACAAAGCTGATGAAAGCGCTCAATATTATCAGCTGTCAGCAACCTGGCCATCGTTATAAGAAGGCGTCTAAGGAACACATTGAGATCCCTAATTATCTGGATCGCCAGTTTGCTGTTACCGAGCCTAATCAGGCCTGGTGCGGTGATGTGACTTATATCTGGACGGGAAAACGCTGGGCTTATCTGGCTGTAGTACTCGATTTGTTTTCCCGTAAACCGGTTGGCTGGGCGATGTCATTTTTCCCTGATTCAGCACTGACAGGTAAAGCCCTGTCGATGGCCTGGGAAGCACGGGGAAAACCGGCTAATTTACTGTATCACTCGGATCAAGGCAGTCACTATACCAGCAGGAATTTCAGGCAGTTACTGTGGAGATATCAGATAAAGCAAAGTCTGAGTCGCCGGGGAAATTGCTGGGATAACAGCCCAATGGAACGGTTCTTCAGAAGCCTGAAAACAGAGTGGGTACCGGATAATGGCTACGCGAATTTTAGCCAAGCCAGCACGGCAATAACGAATTACATCACAGGATATTACAGCCAGCTCAGACCTCATCAATATAATGGTGGTTTGACGCCGAATGAATCAGAAAGATTGTTCTGGAAAAACTCTAAAGCCGTGGCCAGTTTTTGTTGACCACTACACCCCAACCCGCGGCCGTACTGCATAAATTTATCGTGTTCCACTCAACCAACTCCATTTGGTTTCATCGTCACTGAATTGTGTATAGCACAAGGCGGGATCGCTCCCGCCTCGTTTATCTCATTCCACACATAACACTCAGTTCCGTTTGCTTACCACAACTATCTAACTTTTTTGAAAATGATGAGAATCAGCGCCACGCAGATGGGGAAACCAATTAAAGCAACCTCAAGAATATTATCTGTGGCCTTATAAATATTTTCTATAACGGCCTCATGATATTCGATAGTAACCACCTTACCCAGTGGCATGTCCCCTTTATTATCTAACGGAAAAATAGCAAGAAAGAGCCACAGATAATATACAAAGGTTACTAATGCTATTCCTCCCCAGCGCATAACCGTCTTACATTCACTTGTTAACATCATGCATCCCTTCTAATAATCCCCCGACAGTACCACCAGAATAAGGCGACACCTTGCCAACACCAGAAGCTATCTCAGCGGCAGCTCGAAAAGCTTTCATTCTTATTGTTGATTCATCTAGAGGGTTAAACCCATTAATATTGGGGTACTGCTTTCTAAACTCACTCGTCATATCAACAACAAGCATCGATGACTCAGCGCTTTTTCTTTCTAAATACCGCTGTAGCGATACCGGCACGGCAAAATCTTCTTCGTAATCAATTCGCATCTGAGAGTGAGTGGTATATCCCCCCTCAAATATCTGTGATCCCGCTATCTTCACGCCTTTTGTTGTATGGGTTGTACAGTTAACCCCTGTCACATCATATTGATCAATTGTGTGGCCATCTCGTTTGGTATCATCCCCCATGTCTGGCGTCTCTTTAACTTTGCTTCCTGAATGCCACAGCCTTTCAAAGTACATTCTTGCAATCGTAGGGTCTGCATCTGTAATGATGAATGCCTTCGCCTCCATCTTGTACAGCTCTTCTCGGTAATATGTTCTCGCCTCTTCAAACCGCAAAAAGTTTAAGATGCCATCACCGACAGTCCCGCCAGCACCAGACCGTCTACCAAAGCGACCATAAGTGAAAACAGAAGCATTATTATCCTCATGCACAGAGACAAAGGCGTGACCTGTACCCTTAATTTCTGTCCAGATAAATACACCGTTCTCTAACGGGTTATTTTCTTTTTTGCACTCTTGGACATGATTAACCCATTCCCCTTTTGAAGGCGTGAGGTAAATCGGGTCATCTCTGAAGTAATTTGTTGGTTCGGGCTTAATATTTTCCCGTGGGTTACGCCACAGCCCTAACCCACGGCCGTACTGCATAAATTTATCGTGTTCCACTCAACCAACTCCATTTGGTTTCATCGTCACTGAATTGTGTATAGCACAAGGCGGGATCGCTCCCGCCTCGTTTCTGTTTACCTTATTTACTGCTAATTACTCACCGCTTTTTATTCACAGTATTGGCGCAGCGAGTCCTGTTTTTCTGGCAGCAGACGATACAGATAAACTGGTCGGCCGGTTGAGCCGTACAGGATATTGGTGGTCAGGATGCCAGTATCAGACAGATAGATCAGGTATTTACGGCAGGAGACGCGGGAGATACCAATCGCATTCGCCAGCATTTCGGTAGAGAACTCAATGCCCTGATTGCCTTCAATCCACTCACAGACGGTACGTAACGTCAGGCTGGTCAGCCCTTTCGGCAATTTCTTACGTTCGCTGACCGTGCTACTGCTGGTACGGCGAATCAGGTTATCAATATCCGACTGCCCAACAAAATCGCGGTGCTTGAACAAGTTCGCCTCTTCGCGATAAGCGGTCAGCGCCTGTTCGAAGCGCGAGAACTGGAAAGGCTTAATCAGATAATCCACCACACCGTAGTGCAGCGCTTTTTTGATGGTATACACATCGCTGGCAGACGAGATGATGATGACGTCCGTTTTCTCACTAAATTCACGGATAGTCGGCAGCAGGTCCAGTCCATTATCCTGCTGCATATAAATATCCAGCAGTACCAAATCGATTTCCGAGTCAGGTTGCATCAGCAGGTTTCGCGCCTGCTGCAACGTGGGGACGGTCGCATAGCAGCTAAATCCAGAAACCTGGTTCAGATAAGATTTGTTAAGCTCTGCAACCATGGCATCGTCATCAACAATCAGTACATTAATCATGGTCAAACAGCCTTGCTTGATAAGGAATAGTAACGAAAAACTGGGTGTACACCTCAGGTTCTGATTCAAACTCGATAGTGCCGCCAATCTTCTCCAGACTCTGCTTGGTCAGGTACAGGCCGATACCGCGCCCGCTGCCTTTGGTAGAGAATCCCTGTTCATAAATGCGCGCCTGACTCTCCGGCGAAATGCCGGGGCCGTCATCCCCCACGGTACAGTGAAGGCGGCCATTCTGATGATGGAAGCTCACGCTGATTTCGCAGTGTTCCTGCCGATCAATCGCGTCCATCGCATTCTCAATCAGATTACCCAATACGGTAATCAATTCATTCGTGGCATCGACATCATCGGTATCCGGCAGCAGACTCTCTTCGCTGATAGAGAGCGTAATGCCGAGATCGCGCGCGCGGTTGATTTTACCCAACAGGAAGCCGGCAATCACTGGCGATTTCACTTTACGAATAATCGAACCAATTTCCGCCTGATAATTATTGGCGGTCTTCAGGATATAATCTTCCAGCTGCGAGTAATATTTTAAGTGCAGCATCCCCAGGATAACGTGCAGCTTATTCATAAACTCGTGCGACTGCGCCCGCAGCGCATCCGCATAGTAGGACATCCCGCTCAACCGTTGCAGCAGCTGGCTAATCTCCGTTTTATCACGGAATGTCGCAATCGCGCCGATAATGTCGCCCTTCACAAAAACCGGAACGGTGTTGGTCAGCAGCAAATGGCCGTTAAAGTTAATCTCTTCATCGCGTCGCGGCGTACCGCTCTCCAGCACCTGTTTCAGATGCAGATGTTCAAGCCACTGGTCACTGACGCGTTCGGCTGTCTTCGGAGCCGATGTTTCACTGCCCTGTGGATTATTCTGCCGGAAAAGCCGTCGCGCCTCATCATTGATGACCGTAATCCGGCCATGCTGATCGACCGCGATAACGCCTTCTTTGATGTGTTTGAGCATCGCGTTACGCTGTTCAAACAGGTTCGAGATCTCAAACGGTTCGAATCCCAGCATAATGCGCTTGAGCACTTTCACCAGAATCAACGTGCCCAGCCAGCCGACCAGCGCCCCTGCCAATAGCGTCCAGGGAATCATCCAGCGGTTATCGCTGATCACCTTCTGCACGCTGGTTAAGGCAATCCCCAGCGCAACAACGCCAACCTGCTTATGGTTACTGTCGAAAACTGGCGTAAAGACCCGTAGCGCGGGATCGAGCGTACCTCGGTTGATGGAGGTATTTTCCATGCCCAACAGCGCCGGATATATATCCCGACCGGCAAAATGTTCACCAATTCTTTCCGGTTCAGGGTGGCTATGGCGCACCGTATCCATGTCCGTGACGGTGACGAAGAGCAGTTGATTACGCTGGCGGATTGCCTCCGCAGCAACCTGCACTTCCTCAGGCCGACCAATCCCTTTAAGTTCATCAATAACCACGGGAGAAGAAGCAAATGTGCGAGCAATGGCAAACGCTTTTTCTCGCAGATGATCTTCTGAAAGCTGATTAATGCGAAAAAACAGCAAGGAATAGACCACCAGCAACACCGCGCCAAGCACAACCGACACCATCAGAAACACCGATGTTCCCAGCTTTAGCGGTGCCTTTTTCTTGCCCATGTCACTCTCCGAAACCACCATCATCACACCGTTATCTTATACTGTTTCGTCGCGTTTCGCGTGCCGTGATGCATACGCCCCGTCACAAGGACAGGGCGTAGGCTTGAAGAAAGGAAATCAGGCTTAATGTTGCGGTACATTTTTTGTGTCAGGAATGTCGCATCAGGAAAGCCAGCAGTACTACGTTTACCAGAAACCGAGCAGTTTCCACCACACTCCGCCAACACCCAGCCAGATAGGGATGATGACCACACTGACCAGGAAACCGATCTTCCACCAGGTTCCCAGCGGCACGTAGCCTGTGCCGAATAAAATCGGTGCCGGACCACTGGAGTAGTGGGTCGTGGACATAAACAGGTTACTGAAGATACCGAATACCAGTACGGTCAGCATCGGCGGCGCACCAGCGGCCAGCGCGATAGAGACAAAAATCGCATACATGGCGCTGATGTGGGCAATCGCACTCGCCATCAGGTAGTGGCTGTAGTAGTACACCAGCAGCAGCAGACCCAGCATCGGCAGCCAGTGCATCCCGCTCACCGCATTACCGGCCAATCCGCCCAACCAGGCAATCAGGCCCATCTTGTTGAGCTGACCAGCCAGCGTCATCAGTACGGCAAACCACACCACGGTGTGCCAGGCTTCTTTCTCACTGACCACATCGTCCCAGGTCAGCGCACGGCTGAGCAACAGCACGCTCAGGCCCGCCAGCGCGGTCAGGGTTGCATCGATATTCAGCGTAGAACCCAGCACCCAGAACGTCACCAGACCCAGGAACACGCCCAGCACCACCCACTCGTCGCGGGTCATTTTGCCCATTTCACGCAGTCTTTCGACGGCGATCGCTCGCATTTCTGAGGTTTTCTTCAGTTCAGGCGGATAGAAACGGTAGATCAGGTAAGGAATCAGCGCCAAAGACAGGAAGCCCGGCAGCAGTGTCGCCAACGCCCAATCCGTCCAACTGATGTGAATACCAAACTGGGAAGCCAGCTTCGCCACCATCGGGTTACCCGCCATGGAGGTCATGAACATCGCGGAAGTCACGGCGTTACACTGGAAAATGGACTGCACCAGAAACGCACCAATGCGACGCTGCGTGCCTTTTTCCGGCGTGGAGTCATAGGCTTCGGCAATGGACCGGAACAGCGGAGTGATGATCCCCCCGCAGCGTGCAGACGTGGAAGGCATGGCCGGAGCGAACATCAGGTCGGTAAACACCAGACCATACGCCAGACCGAGAGAGCTATTCCCCAGCTTGCTGATGAACAGCAGGCCAATGCGTCGGCCAAAGCCGGTTTTGATAAAGCCGCGAGAGATAAAGAAGGCGCAGGCGATCATCCAAATAGTGGGATCGCTAAAGCCCGCCAGCACATCTTTAATGGGTAATAACCCTAATATGGCGACCGAGGTCAGGCTGAACATCGCCATCGCGCCAAGCGGGTAAGGAGAGAGAATCAGACCGACAACCGTGGCAATGAAAATCGCCATCAGATGCCAGGCATCGGGTTTAACCCCATCAGGAACCGGCAATAACCATAAGCCACCAGCGATACAAAGGATAACTAGAAGCTTTATCAACCTGCTGTTATTCGCAGACATAAGAACACCACTCTTCATTAAAACGGATTCTGTATTTCCCGTCATACTTCGAGCCGCATATGCGTTGGCTTCCCTTACTCACCCCAGTCACTTACTGATGTAAGCTCCTGGAGATTAATGAGCCTCATAAATGAGGCTCACCCTTCGGGCCAGCTCTAGCGCTGTTCAAATCGGTCTGGAACCGATTTGTCATGCGGTTGCCGCCTTCCTGCGACTCGAATTATTTAGGGCATATCCCCGTCATTTTTGAGCCGCGAGAGTACTGCACTCAAATTATTCAGGAGATATTCACGACGGATGTCCCGTGCGGAGGAGTGGGTATTTCGTTATTCTTCCTTCGTCACCCTGCTGAAAACAACGCAACAGGAATCATCTGCGGAAAAAAAAGACGAGAAAACAAGGGTTCAGGGTGCTTCTCTCGTCTTATCAAATCAAGTGATTAATGAAGAGATAGTATTATAATGTGCCTACAAAATAGCGTAACTTTAGTTACTAAAGGGGTTCATTAATTTATTTAAGAAACCATCACGGTTTTAATCCCCCGATAAAAAACCCTTAAAATTCAATAATAATTGACATTTAAAGAACATAAAATTAACGAAGTTAACGACAAATAAATGATAAAAAAACCTTATATCTAATAATGGAAATATAATTCTTTTCCAGACAGTCAGTTATCCATTCCTTATTTTTTCACTCAGGTATTCCACTCTTCAAAAATAAAGAAATAAATCGCCATTATTCGACGAGAAAATAGTAGTTTTTATCCAGCTGATAACATTTAGAGGGTCAAGAACAGTACGGCTAGCAGCTGCGGCGACATAATTCGCAGAAACATCGCCAACGGATAAACCGTCGCATAAGACAGCGCCGCTGCACCGCTGGTCGGGTGTAGCCCATTGGCAAACGCCAGCGCAGGCGGATCGGTCATGGAGCCCGCCAACATGCCGCACAGCGTCAGGTAGTTCATCTTACCCAGCGTCCGCGCCAGTATGCCGACGAGCAGCAGCGGCACAATGGTAATTAGCGCACCATAGCCAATCCACCACACCCCGTCGCCGTTCAATAACGTCTCGACGAAGTCGCCGCCGGATTTCAGCCCCACTACCGATAAGAACAGTACAATGCCGAGTTCACGCAGTGCCAGGTTCGCGCTGGGCGGCATAAACCAGTGAAGTTTACCAATACCGCCGATACGCCCCAGCACCAGCGCGACCACCAGCGGCCCCCCCGCCAGCCCGAGCCGCAGCGCGACAGGAAAGCCGGGAATCATCAGCGGTACCGACCCCAGCAGGACACCCAACCCGATACCGATAAAGACGGGCAGCATCTGCACCTGCTGGAGCTTCTGCTGCGCATTCCCCACGATATCCGCGACGGCATCAATCGCCGTTTTCCGCCCGACCAGATTCAGAATATCGCCAAATTGCAGGCTGGCCTGATTGCTGGCGACCAGCTCGACACCCGCACGATTCAGGCGCGAGATCACCACATCGTAGTTTTGCTTCAGATTCAGCTCGCGAATCTTGCGTCCCAGCACCTTCTCATTCGTCACCACTACGCGTTCAACGTGCAAATCCGTTCCGCGCGTCGAGAGCGATGTCTCAACTTCATTACCAATGACCAGACGCGCCTGCTCCAGATCGTTTTTCGCACCAACCAGATGCAGGTAATCGCCCAGTTGGATTAGCGTCTGCGGCGACGGCACCATCAGTTCATCACCGCGTTTCAGGCGGGAGCAGACGATGGTGTCGCGGTTCAGAATCGGCACATCCTGAATCGCCAGCCCTTGCAGATTGGTATTCGTCACCGACACATTCATCGTGTGCAGTTGCTCATGATTCAAACCGTTGCTGACTTCAAACTGCTTTGCCTCGTTCTCCACCGCCACGCGGAACAGGACGCGCATCAGCCACATCACCAGTAAAATGCCGCAGATCCCCAGCGGGTACGCCATTGCGTAGCCTGTTCCCATCTGGTTCACCAATGCCGAACTCGACCCAAGATCGGTCAGAATCTGTTGACCCGCGCCGAGCGAAGGCGTGTTGGTCACCGCGCCAGAGAAAATACCGAGGATAATGGGCAAAGGAATATTGAGCAGCTTGTGCAGCAGCACGGTCACCACGCAGCCGAGGAACACCGTCAGCAGAGCAAACGCATTGAGCCGCAGGCCAGATACCCGCAGAGAGGAAAAGAAACCCGGCCCGACCTGAATACCAATGGTATAGACAAACAGGATCAGCCCGAACTCCTGGATGACGTGCAACATGTCGTCATTCAGTTGAATCTGGTACTGATGGGCAACATGCCCGACGATGATCCCACCGAACAGGACCCCGCCAATCCCTAAACCAACGCCGTAAATCCGCCAGTTGCCGATCCATAACCCCAGAACCGCCACCAGCGCCAGCATACTCACAGTAAGTGCGATATCACTCATGCCCATATCCTTTGCGGACGTTTTTATTGGGAAGTACCACTACCGCTATACTCTAAATAATTCGAGTTTCAGGCAGGCGGCAAGAGAACGAAGCACTATGAGCTTACTCAAGTAAGTGATTCGGGTGAGTAAACGCAGCCAACGCACATGCAACTTGAAGTATGACGAGTATATTTTGATTCTGGCAGAATGCCGGGGTGGGAAACGTGGCGGGCAACACAAAACCGCGCCCGTAATGATACGAGCGCGGGAAATCATCAAACAAACAATGCGGATATCGCGTTATGACGCGTCGTCAGCAGTCTGCTGGTTCAAGGCCGGACGACCACCGCCGATGGCGATACGCTGAGGCTGCAAGGCTTCCGGCACGTCACGCACCAGATCGATATGCAGCAGACCATTTTCAAAATGGGCATCGGACACATGCAGGTGTTCGGCCAGCGTAAAGCTCAGCGTGAAAGGTTTAAACACCAGCCCCTGATGCAGATATTCCACGGCTTTTTCGGACGGTGCCGGACTGCCTTTCACCGTCAGGCGCGGGCCTTCCACTTCAATATCCAGATCGGCCTGCCGGAACCCCGCCAGCGCGAGCGTGATGCGGTAGTGGTTGTCGTCTTTCTTCTCGATATTATACGGAGGAAAATCAATCGGTTCCTGGCTGCCCTGCATTGAGCTGGCTAATTTGTCAAAACCGATCCACTGACGCAGTAAAGGTGATAAGTCGTAGTTACGCATAATATGACTCCTTCTAAGAAGCGAGATAAGTGATGCCCCTGTGGGCGTACCTTATGCCAGCCACGATGCCATAGCTGGCGTCGTCCCCATTCGGCAGACGAAGCGTTCATTCACAGCGCTACCATTTCAGGCAATGCGCGATTCGTGCAAATAACGTGATGTTGGTTTACTTAATTTCAATCCGACGCGGCTTCATCGCTTCCGGCACGATACGTTCGAGATCGATATACAGCAGCCCGTTTTCCAGATTGGCGCCTTTTACCTGAATATGTTCGGCCAGTTGGAATTTACGCTCGAAGTTGCGCTCGGCAATCCCCTGATACAGGTAGTTGCGGGCAACCTGCTCACCGGCGTGGGCACCTTTTACAATCAATAAATTGTCGTGCGCGGTGATGTCCAGTTCCTGCTCGGCGAAGCCAGCGACGGCAATCGCAATGCGGTATTGGTTCTCGTCAACCAGTTCGACGTTGTAGGGAGGATAGCCGCCGTTACTCTGGGTCTGGCCGGTTTCTAATAGATTGAACAGGCGATCGAAACCAATAGCAGAACGGTACAGTGGGGAAAAATCGGGGTTACGCATAAAACAGCCTCCTAAACATGCAGCGAGGATTTATTTTTACCTTCCTTATAAGGACAGGTTCACAGCCGGGACAGATACCCTGACGGCGTATCGTTTTTTTCCGGCTTATTATCAATATGGTGACCCCCCTCAGACTTTCAAGAGGCAAAAAGGAAAAATCGCTGGGTTTCATGCAATATTCACTCACACTGCGGGTGTTATCACATACACTCAGGATAGACTACCTTGGCAGCGGTTCTTAATGGACAGGAATATGACCTTACTGAAAAGTGCGTTGTTCTCTTTCATCATTACCGGTAGCGGTGCGGTGGTAACCAGCGGTTGCTCCAGCGTGATGACGCATACCGGAAGCGATCAGGGATACTATTCCGGCACGCGCGCCAGTGTGGGTATGCTGCGTGACGACGATACCAGTTGGGCGATGATGCCGCTGGTTGCTATCGACCTGCCGTTCTCGGCGGTGGCCGACACGCTGCTGCTGCCCTACGACTACTACCGCACAGGCAGCGATAAGAACAAGCTATCGACGCGCGAGCGCATTTCACACAGTGAAGAGCAAAACCAGACCGCCAGTTCACAGCTCGCCACTATGCCGCATAACACTCTGCCGCATAACACTCTGCCTCATAACACCATGCCTCATAATCAGCTTTGATAGCACCGCACTCGCCATGAGTTCGCGCGTACCGGTTACGCCGTTGCCACGACGAAGAGCTGATTAAAACCGTCAATCTCCCGCATATACGCAATCTGTTTCCCATCAGGGGAAAAGACCACCGCATCTGCACTCGGTGCGCTGTCCGTCCGCGCCGTCAGTCGAGCAAGCTCCCCGCTTTTTGCATCACACAGCATGATGCTGTTGTCACACACAAACGCCAGAGAACGCCCGCTCGGGTGCCAGTTAAAAGCAGACTGTACGCCGCGTTCCGTACGCGTTACCTGTCTCGGTTCACCGCCGTTCGGAGAAATCATCCACAGCTGCACCACGCCTGCCTCATCCCGCATCAGGAAAGCAATCTCACTGCCGTCGGGCGAGGCACGTAGCCAATGGCGCGGCTGATTCACCAGACCAGGATAACGACGCGAGTGCGTAAACGTTAAACGCCGCTGCTGCACGCCTGCTGGCGGCGCAGGCATTGACGTTGCCGTCCCTGCCAGTGGCGCATCACCCGCTTTGGCATACTCTTCAAGCGCCTCCGGCAAGTCGACAATAAAAATCTCAGGTACCGTTGTCCCGTCCGCCGCCCGCGTATCGCCAATAAACGCCAGCGCCCAGCGCTGCCGAGAACCATCCTGTCGGATATAGCCCGCCGTTCCTACCCAGCCTTCTTCATAGGCGCGATTGACCTCATCGCTGTCGGGCTGCGGTTGCGGCGTCGTTCTACTGACCAGCACACAATAGTGGCTGCCGTCATATTCACGCGGATGGCTTTTCTCAACCATAACGCCCTGTAACGGCACGGCAACACCCACGTTACGCAAGTTCAAGGCAGGATCATGTTCATGCAGTACATGGTCGTTATAGGTAAAACTCAGGCGGCTGGCATCCGGGCTGAAGACGTGGACATGCGTACCACCGCGCAGCGCCCCAGCCTGATAAGGCGGCGTAATGGAGAAGGCATCAAGCGTGACAGCTTCATCACGCTGACGATCCGCCACTATCGTTCCACGGCGATGGTGAAAATCATACTGCCACTCGCTATTCGGATTTTCCGGCCCGTGGATAAAAACATAGCGCAGCGGTTCCTGCGGGCTACAGGTCACCACGCCCACATGCGCCCCCGCCGTTGCCCGATAAATTACCTCGGTTTTGCGGCTTTTCAGGTGTACTCGCTCAATGGTCAGCCCTGTGAATGAAGATCCATAAGGTCGGACGTCATAAACCAGCCACTCTCCATTATATGACCAGCAATTAATGTTGGTAAGTTGATGACCAGCAGCATTAAACGTTAGTTGAACTTCAACATACAAGACATCACCCCACTTATTCAATATCAGTCAATAGTTTGTAAATCAATTTCAGTTTTATGTATAACTTATTGTTTTTTATTTAAAAAAAACAAACAACAACCGATATTATCATTCAAAAAAATAGAAAGACTCTCTCAATAACATCCGTTTTTTAATTCATTAGCATCGGCGTAACATTCTTCATATCGAAAGGGCAGCCCCCTTTCACCTATCAAACAGAAAAGGATAAGACATCATGAAAAACGTAAAAACCATCGCCGCTGCTGTTGTTCTCGCTACCATGACTTTCGGTGCTTCTGCTGCTGAATACGTATCTGCTTCACAGGCTCAGAATCTGGAAAAAGCGGGCGTCGTTACCGCAACTGCTCAGGACCTGAGCTCACTGCAAGCTCAGCTCGCAGCGAAAGCAGAAAAAGCGGGCGCTAAAGCTTATACCATCACGTCTGCGACCGGTAACGATCAGCTGCGTGGCTCTGCGGTAATCTACAACTAATCGTTGTTTACCCTGAATTTTTATCCCGCTATGCCATTATAGAAACACCTGCAAGACATCGCGTATTACCCTCTTTCCGGCTTGCCTCCTCATCAGGGCAAGCCGTTTTTTTTTATGTGTGATTTTTATGTGGAAGGGAGACTGTGGGGAAGCTGGAAGGACGATTAATACGGTGTGGCAGAGTGCCACACCGAAGTGAACAAAGACTTACGACGTTGAACCTTGAAAGCCATTCTCGGCCGCTGTCGCCGCGAACCATTTTCCGCTTTTCTTCACCGTGCGCTTTTGCGTCGCCAAATCCAACTGCACAAAGCCATAGCGATTCTTGTAGGCATTCGACCACGACCAGTTATCGATAAACGTCCACATATGGTAGCCGAGACAGTTGCTGCCTTCCGCGATGCCTTTGTGTACATACTTCAGGTGTTCGCGGACAAAATCGATGCGGTAATCATCCTGAATCTGACCGTTGGCGTCGAAACGCTGTTCGTTCTCGACGCCCATACCGTTTTCCGAAATAAAGCAGCGTGGATTGCCGTAATTCACCCGCAGGTTGGTCAGAATGTCATAGATACCCGGTTCGTAAATTTCCCAACCGCGATAGGGATTCATTTTTCGTCCCGGCATGTCATAGCTGGAAAAGAACCACTCGGGCATAAACGGACTATCGGGATTGACCAGGCTGTCGCGGCATTGGATTCGGCGCGGCTGGTAGTAGTTAATCCCCAGCAGATCGACAATCCCATCGGCCAGCAGCGCGCGATCGTCAGGTTGGCAGCTCGGCAGTTGGCCATATCGGTGCAATAGATCGACCAGTTTCTGCGGGTATTCGCCCCTCAGCGCGGGATCGAGGAAACTGCGGTTAAACATCAGATCGGCGATGTTGGCGGCTTTCACATCAGCCGGATGTTGGGAACGCGGGTAGGAAGGCGTCAGGTTGAGGATAATGCCGATTTCCCCACCCTGAGACTGCTCACGATACGCCCTCACCGCCAGCGCATGCGCCAGCATAGTGTGGTACGCGACCGTCGCAGCACGCTTGAAGTCCACCACGTTCGGGTAGTGGAAATCATACAGATACCCGCCTTCCACCGGCACCACCGGCTCATTGAACGTAAACCAGTGTTTTACCCTGTCGCCAAACAGGCGGAAGCAGGTCGCCGCATAGCCCGCATAGGCCACGACCACCGCCCGATTTTCCCAGCCACCCAGCCGCTGCATTACCATCGGCATATCAAAATGGAACAGATTGATAAACGGCGTGATGCCCTGCGCCAGCATTTCATCAATGATCTGATTATAAAACGCAACCGCCTGCGGGTTCGGTTCACCGACGCCATCGGGAATCAGCCGCGCCCAAGAGATCGACGTTCGGAACGTGTTGTGATTCAGCGTCTTCAGCAGCGCGATATCTTCACGCCAGTGCTGATAAAACGTGGAAGTATCCGCCGGCCCAACCTGCTGGTGAAAACGGCCGGGCTGCGTGGCAAACCATTCGTCCCACACGGTGGCGCTTTTACCATAGTTGAGGCTTTCGCCTTCCGTTTGCGGTGCCGAACTGGCGCTACCCCACCAAAAATTCGCGGGAAAGCGAAAATCGTTCTGAAGATGATCGTGCATACGTTCCTCTCTGCTTCACTCGTGTTTATGCGCTGGCGCTGGCTTCGCCTGCGGCCTGCTGTTGTTTCTCCTGCTCCTGTTTGAGCAACGTGCGCTCATAGACTTTCAGGAACGGGTAATACATCGCGGCCGACATCACCATGCAGAGCAGACACATGATCACTGGGCTGAATGCCCAGTTCGCCGCCCATGATGCACCAATTGGTGCAGGCGTCGTCCACGGCGTCAGGGAAACCACCTGCGCGATCCAGCCAAGCTTCGTCGCCGTATAAGCAATGACAGCATTGACCATCGGCACGAAAATAAACGGCAGGAACAGCAGCGGGTTCATGATGATCGGTGCACCAAACAGAATCGGTTCGTTGATGTTGAAAAAGCTCGGTACCACGCCCATGCGGCCAATCGTACGCAGATGAACCGCGCGGCTACGCAGCAGCAAAAAGGCCAGCGGTAGCGTGGAACCGACCCCGCCGATCAGCAGGTAGTGATCCCAGAATCCCTGCAAATAAATATGTGGCAGCGGCGCACCGGCCGAAAGCGCAGCCTGATTCAGCGCCAGGTTGGTCATCCAGAACGGGTTCATAATCCCGGTGACGATCAGCGCGCCGTGAATCCCGGCAAACCACAGAATCTGGCAGATGAATACCGAAATCAGAATCGCGGGCAGCGAATCCGACGCTGAAATCAGCGGTGCCAGCAGGTGCATGATGGCTTCTGGGATAATCATGCCGGTCGCAGATTGGATGAACAGGTTAAACGGATGCAGCGTCGCGACGATGACCAGCACCGGAATGAGGATTTCAAACGAACGCGCCACGCCAGTCGGCACCTCTTTCGGCAGGCGAATCGTGATATTGCGTTTCTTCAGCCACGCATACACTTCACCCGCATAAATCGCAGTCAGAATCGCGGTAAAAATCCCTTCCCCAGAGAAGTACTGGGTGGAAATTTGCTTCTCCTGATAAGGCGCGGCCACCAGCAAGAATGCCATCAGCGCCAGCAGGCCAGTCATGATCGGATCCAACTTGTAATGCTTGCCAAGGCTGGCCCCGATCCCCACCGAGATAAAGAAGGTCATGACCCCCATACTGAGGTAGTACGGCAGCATCAGTTGTTCACGGTAGGCAACGGAGAAATCAAGCCATGCGCGGGCAAATCCCAGCGTGGTATCTGGAGCAAACGGCGGGAAGATGAACACCAGCATAAACGAGCCGATGATCATGAAAGGCAGCGCGGCGATAAAACCATCACGAATCGCGATGATGTGGCGCTGTTGCCCTACCACACCTGCCAACGGGGTAATTTTTTGCTCGATGATATTCACCATCGACTGATAGAGGCCACTCATAGCGGTTGTCCTGATTTTTCGATCAGTGAAAAGGCAAAATCCAGCACGTTGTCACCGCGCTGCATACCGTAATCCATCATGTCTATCGCTGCCACGGGCACGCCTTTTCCCTCGGCTTTCTCCTTGAATGACGCCAGCATATATTTCACCTGTGGCCCCAGCAGCACAACATCATACTTCCCGACCTGCTCGTCAAACTCATGGGCGGCGTAGGCGGCAATCTCAACATCCAGACCACGTGCGCTGGCCGCCTCCTTCATCTTTCGCATTAAAAGGCTGGTAGACATCCCAGCGGAACAACAAAGCATGATCCTTTTCATTTTCAACACCCCGTCGTACGTACGTTATGAATAAAAAACGTCATCAATAAAAGCATCGTGAATAAACACGGTCATTGGACATACACCCATTGGAAGCTCGTTCATGGAAACACAGTCATTGGAAACAAAACGGAAACCGTTTTCCATGAAAAAAAACTAGATATGAGAATAGGTTCACGAAACGATAGACAATAATGGAAACAATGTGAGGCAGGTCATGTAAAACGTATTTCAGATGTGAATGACGGGTAAAACCCACTATTGCAACGCTTATTACGCTAAGTGTACTGATTTCAGGCATTTTCTATTTTTGGCTATAAAAACGACAAATTGAGATTTAAAAAGCCACAGCTATGGCGTCGCAACTCAGCAGTTGTAGCCAAAGTACAGGCAGCTTGAAGTATAGCGGATATATATTCCGCAATACTTGGTTAGATTGCATATGAAAATTAATATTAACAATTTAATTTCAAATAAATTTAAATTAATTTATTAAAAATAATATCATATAGATTTTAAATTTTAATAAAAATATTGTAGATAAAGAAAATATATACTTATTATGCTACAATTTTTATAACATTATCAGTTGAATAAATTATATATACCATAAATAATTCTAATTTCAGGAAGGCGGTAAGTGAGAGAATCCCGACAAGCTTACTCAAATAAGTGATTCAGATGACTAAAAAATCTGGAAGAGGCGGATTTTAACGCTACTTGCAGCGGCCCTAAAGGGGAGAGGCACGCACAGACAACTTGAAGTATGGCGGATATATTTTAATTTACATTAAATAACATGCTATTAATTTTCTTGATACCCCATGAGTATCATTCATTTAAAAATAATGAGATATGAAATGAAAAAAATATCAACCATTATTATTACACTATTTTTTTATACCGGAGCATCCAACGCGATACCTCCTCAATTTTTTTCACAACCGTCCTTTGAAGATAATTTCAGCACCAATAAATTAGATGAAACAAAGTGGATTTATCGATATTTAGGAAAAAGAAATTTCTGTATCAATGACGAATCCGCCGTTTCTATTCAAAATGGTATTTTAAAAATTACAACCTATACAACAAAGAACGAAAAAGGCGAAATTAATAATTATTGCGGTATGATATCAACAGACGGGAGGTTCAAGCAGCAGTATGGCTATTGGGAAGCAAGCATCAGGTTTAATAGTACTCAAGGTGTTCAGCCTGCCTTCTGGGTTCAGTCCGCAACGATTGGCAAAGATATCAGCAATCCTGAGAAATCCGGTGTAGAAATAGACGTTTTTGAACATCTCGCTGAAGCCAAGGCTAATGAATATAACAATGCTATACATTGGAATGATTATGGAAGCAGCCATAAATATTGGTCAAAAAAACATGCAGGCACAAATATTAATGATGGGAATTTTCATAAATTTGCCGTTGCGTGGACACCGGAAGGTTATACATTTTACCTAGACGATAAAAAAATCGAGCAAGTTTCCGCTAAAGCAGCGCCGATATCCATTGCAGAGCAATTCATTATATTGAGCACAGAAGTGCCCCGAAAGAATTACCCCAGCACTGGTTTCGGTAACATAAATGAATCTAAATCCACATTAGAAATCGAGTACGTGAGAGTTTATCCATTGAAAAATTAAATTTACCATCACAAGAGAGGCCTATATTATGAATGAAGAAATAATACCTTTATCATTATCTAATTTAAAAGATGAAAGCAGATATGAAACAATCGGAACCCCTTCTGTTGGTTATCCACAGATATGTATTAGAGTGAACAGAAAACCACAGAAGACCGATCTGAATGAAATCATTACCAAAGCCGATTCTGCTGCGGAAGAATATCCAGATAACAAAGAAAAAAGAGCACATGCGGTAGTCGGCGAGCTCACATCGTTATGTGGAAGTGGTCAGCTAGGTCATTCATGGATAATCATATTTTATAGCGAAAAAGAAAACGATTATACCTGCTATGGATATCATGAAAAAAAAGGGTTTGTTGAGGGATTAGTCAATGATCAACCGACGCGTAAATTTGGATTCCAATTAGTTAAGAAAACTTCAGAAGAAGAGATAGATAATTTAAAAAATAATATCATTCCTAATATCAATCAAGAAAGCACCGAAATAGCAAAATTACTCGGTATGTCTCCAGGAGAGGGCCAAGTCGGTGTTTATACGCCAGTAACCAATTGCACATGGTTTTCCGGACATATCTGGAATCAAACAACTCATAGCAAAATTGTATTCACACAATCTTTTAATGGAAAAAATCATGCCGAAGATTGGGGGATTGATGCATTATATCTCATGAGCGAAGTTTCCGATCCCGGCGTACTGGCTGAATATATTGATAACAACAATTGAGAAAAAAAGGTGACGGCACGCTATCCTATAAAAATCGTCATCATGTGGCAAAACGGGTCAGGAAGAGAGTGGGGATGTACTCAGTCAGTACATCCCCACTCTCTTGTCATTCCAACACAAAATGTCCTTCCCCGACCTGCTTATAGCGACGTGCGGGAGGGTGGAAATCGGGAGCGCGTACCGGGCTGCGCAATTCATCATTGGTGATATTACGCACCGGACGGGTGTCCGGGTCAGGCACGGGTACCGCAGAAATCAGACGTCGGGTGTAATCATGCTGCGGATTGTCGAAAATCGCCGAACGTGGCCCGATCTCCACGATTTCACCAAGATACATCACCGCAACGCGGTGGCTGATACGCTCGACCACCGCCATATCGTGCGAGATAAACAGGAATGACAGCCCCAGCTTCTGCTGAAGATCCAGCATCAGGTTGATCACCTGCGCCTTGACGGACACATCCAGCGCCGACACCGATTCATCGGCAATAATCACTTTCGGCTCCAGCGCCAGTGCGCGGGCAATGCAGACGCGCTGCCGCTGCCCGCCGGAGAACTGATGCGGGAAACGTGAGGCCATATCGCCGGATAACCCCACCTGTTCCAGCAGCGCGCTCACTCTTGCATTAACATCCTGTCGGGTCGCCAGACCGTGCAGCAGCATCGGTTCAGCGATAGCTTCCCCTATCCGCATGCGCGGGTTAAGGCTTTCATACGGATCCTGAAACACCATCTGAATCTGCCGCCGCGAATCCGTCAGCTCACGCTTATCCGCCGTCAGGATATTTTTTCCCAGCAGTTGAATATCGCCGCTGACGGCGTCGTTGAGGCGAATAATCGACCGACCGGTAGTGGATTTACCGCAGCCCGACTCCCCGACCAGTGCGAGTGTTTCTCCCGGCCAGAGATCGAACGAGACATTCTCCACCGCGTGAACGCGCCCCGACAGCCGACGGAAAAATCCTGATCGGATATCAAATCGAGTAACCAGATTTTTTACCGTCAGCACCGGCTCCTCGCCCGATACGGTATTCACCGCCTCCGGCACTGGCTGGCGCTCGCCCGTCTTGAGGTCGACCAGCGGGAAGCGCTGCGGCCACGCGCTGCCGGACATCGATCCGAGTTTAGGCACGGCAGACAGCAGCATGCGGGTATAGGGCTGTTGCGGGTGATGAAAAATCTCCCGCGTGACGGCGTTTTCCACCATTTCGCCCTGATACATCACCAGCGTGCGGTCGGACACTTCCGCCACCACGCCCATGTCGTGGGTGATAAACAGTACCGACATCCCTTCTTCTTCCTGAAGGGTTTTTATCAGCGTCAGAATTTGCGCCTGAATCGTGACGTCCAGCGCCGTCGTCGGTTCGTCGGCAATCAGCAGTTTCGGGTGGCAGGCCAGCGCAATCGCGATCACCACGCGCTGGCGCATACCACCGGAGAAGCTCTGCGGGTATTCGTTCAGCCGTGATTTTGCCGCCGGAATGCGGACTTTTTCCAGCAGGCGCACCGCTTCGGCACGCGCTTCAGCTTTCCCCATGCCGCGATGGCGACGCAGCACTTCTGTAATCTGGTAGCCAATCGGCAAAACCGGATTCAAGCTGGTCATCGGCTCCTGAAAAATCATGCCAATGCGGTTGCCGCGCACATCCTGCATCGCTTTATTGGGGAGCGACAGCAGTTCGGTGTCGCCGAAATGAATCTGACCTTCAACCCGGCTTTGGCCAGGTGGCAGTAAGCGCATGATGGATTTCGCCATCACGCTTTTCCCTGAACCAGATTCCCCCACCACGGCGACCGTCTCTTTCTCGCCAATCGTGAAGGACAAATCCCGCACCACGTTCATCCACTCGCCGTTCACCTGAAAGGCGGTGGTCAGATGCGAAACGGACATAATCGGCGCTGTCATGCGTTCGTTACCCCTTATTCCTATGGGCGTTCCCACAGATTAATTCCGCGGGTTGAGGATGTCGCGCAGCGCATCCCCGACCAGATTGATCGCCACAATCAGCAGCAACAGCGTTAACCCTGGGAAGAAGCTGATCCAGTAGTCGCCCGACATCAGGTATTCAAAACCGTTTGAGATCAGCAGCCCCAGTGACGGTTCCGTCACTGGCAGCCCGATCCCCAAAAACGAAAGCGTGGCTTCCAGCATGATGGCATAGGCGATGCGCATCGTTGCCACCACGATTAGCGGTGCCAGACAGTTCGGTAAAATATGGCGAAACAGGATACGGCGGTTGGACAACGCCATGCTGCGCGCCGCATCCACGTAGCTGCGGCGACGTTCCACTAGCGCTGAACCGCGAATCGTGCGCGCGTAGTAAGCCCACTGGGTCACCACCAGCGCCATGATGATCTTATCGACCCCTTGCCCCAGCACCGCCAGCAGGATCAACGCAATCAGGATGGGGGGGAAACTAAGCTGGATATCGACGATGCGCATAATCGTGGCATCCGTTTTTCCACCAACGTAGGCACTAATCAGCCCCAGCGAGGCACCAATCAGCAGCGCGAGTACCGCACTGGAGAAGCCCACTATCAGGCTGATGCGGGTGCCGTACAGAATCGCGCTGAACAGGTCGCGCCCCTGATCGTCCGTCCCCAGCCAATACATCATGCCCGCCATGCTCTGCGCACCCGGTGCGAGCCGGCCATCCATGATGTCGAGCTGCATCAAATCGTAGGGATTCTGCGGCGAAAGAAGCGGAGCAAGCAGTGCCAGCAGCACAAAAATCGCCAGCATGATCAGTCCGCATAGCGCCAGCCTATCGTTAATCAGCGCCACGATGACGCGCATCACCGGATGTGTGGTTTTTTGCACCGCAGCGGGCTGGTGTATCGTATTCCCCGTCATCCCTTGTCTCCTCCCAGCCGCACACGCGGATCGACCAGCACATACAGCAAATCGACCAGCAGGTTAATCACGCTAAACATCACGACGGTAATCATCAGATAAGCCAGGATAACCGGGCGGTCGAGCACGGCAATCGAGTCGATAATCAGCTTGCCCATGCCCGGCCAGGCATAAATGGTTTCCGTGACCACGGCGAATGCGATCAGCGACCCCAGTTCCAGCCCTAGCACGGTAATCAGTGGAATCAGCGTGTTGCGCAGCACATGAACCAGCACGATGCGGGTTTCCGACAGCCCTTTCGCGCGGGCAAACTGCACATAATCCTGTTGCAGACACTCCATCACGCCCGCACGCATCAGACGGATAACCAGCGAAATTTTAAACAGCGCGAGGTTAAACGCGGGTAAAAGCAGGTGTTCGAGACCATCGCGGGTCAGAAAACTGAATGGAATACCGAAGAGCTCGTGGGTATCGCCCCGGCCAGAGGACGGCAGCCAGCCGAGCTTCACGCTGAACAGCATGATCATCACCAGCCCAATCCAGAACGTGGGCAGGCTAAAGCCGAGGATGGAAAAGGTCATGATGGATTTGGACACCGCGCTGTCTGGCTTCAGGCCAGCGTAAATCCCCAGCGGAATACCGACAACCAGCGCCATCACGAACGCCACCATCGCCAATTCGAGCGTGGCTGGCATGCGCTGAAAAATGAGCGTCAGCGCGGGTTGGTTAAAGATAAACGAGTTGCCCATGTCGCCCTGCAAGGCGTTCCAGACAAACAGCCCGTACTGTTCCCAGACGGGCTTATCCAGACCAAAGGACTGAATCACCGCCAGCCGTTCCGCTGGCGTGGCCGTCGCACTCAACAGCATATCGACCGGATTACCGACCAGATAGACACCTACAAACACCAGCACCGACATAACAGCCAGCGTCAGCAGCGTTTGTCCGATTCGGCTCAGCAGGTAGGCGACCATCAGCGCTCCTCAGATCCATTGATTGCTTTAACATCATTGATTGCTTCAGAGCCATAGCGACGCAGGCGATCGGCAATCAGCCCGAGGAATCCTTGTTCGTCGATTTCCCGCATGATCAGCGCATTCTCCGGCTCGCTCAGTTTGTGATAAAAATCGGCGAACGCGTAACCCGCAGTCTTACCGGAAACTTCTACCCCTAGGTGAGCACGTTTTGACTTGAACAGCTCAGGTTTCAACAGCCACGCAATGACGGTCGCATCATGAATCGGTCCACCTTCACGGCCAAAGCGCTCCACCTCACTACGGTCAAACATACGCAGCAGCGCGGCCATCGCCTTACCCGGCGCACCGCCGCTGCGTGCGATATCATCAACTTGTTCCGTCTGAATCAGCGCCTGAAAGGTCACATCCAGCGGCATGATGACAATGGGAACGCCGGAAGAAAAAACGATTTCCGCCGCATGCGGATCGGCATAGACGTTAAAATCCGCCCACGGTACGCGATTCCCCATTGCGGTAAAGGCACAGCTCATGGACACAATCTGTTTAATGCCACGTGCGACATCAGGGTGGAAACACAGCGCCAACGCCAGATTCGTCAGTGGCCCGAGTGAACAAATGGTGATCGGGTTATTGTCGGCCGCCGCCTGACGCGTCATCCGCACCAAAAAATCGACGGCGTGTTCCTCTTCCGGCGACAGCGTGCTTTCTGGCACCCACTCAGAGGTGAACTTGCCGATATGGGCGTACTTACCGAACACCTGATCGCGGAGGAGTGGGCGCGAAGCGCCAGCAAAAATCGGCACATCGGTTCTGCCCGTCACACCCACCACGTTGCACGCATTCGGCAGCGTGGCGGCAAGCGGTACATTGCCTGCCACAACGGTAATCCCAAGTACGTCCAGTTCAGGTGAAGCCAATGCCAGCCAGATGGCTATCGCATCGTCAACGCCGGGATCGGTATCAATAATAATGCGCTCTCGAACCATGTCAGACATCCTCTCTGTAGCGGCTCAATAGGTCAGCAAACAGTTCGACAACCTGTTTGGCATCTACTCCCGTCACCACATCGACATTCGGTTGACGATCGGTTTTCCCGTACCAGTCGGCAACGGTCTGCCCCATGCATAGCTCGCTTTCCTGCTCAATGTAAACACTGGCTTTTTCGGTCGTGAAACAGTGCGGTGCCAGCACCCAGGCGATGACCAATGGATCGTGTAGCGGGCCGCCGCGTGAGCCATAGCGACGGATGTCATTGCGATCCCAAAACGCCATCATTTCACCCAACGGTGCGGAAATGCGCCCAGATAGCGCAATGAAACGCGCCACCAATTCCGGCGTTAAAATCACCTGATGCGTGACATCCAGCGGTAGTGCGACGATGGCAATCGACGAATCAAACACCACCTTGGCGGCCTGCGGATCGGCAATCATATTGAATTCAGACGTCAGGCTGCGGTTGCCCGCTTCGCGGTACGCACCGCCCATCATCACAATGCGTGCAATACCGTCAGCAATCTCAGGCGCCATACGCAGCGCCGTTGCCACGTTGGTTAACGGCCCTAACGTACAAAGCGTGATCGGCGTGCCGTCAGCGATCGCCTGCTTACACTGCGCAATAATAAAACTCACCGCATGTTGTGCGTCGGCCTGTTTTTTCGGCGCAGGCAGCACCGTCTGGCCCAGTCCGCTTTCGCCGTGAAACTGGCCATGAATAGGGTCGCGCAACAGCGGCCGATGACAACCGGCAAAAACGGGGATATCCGTGCGCTGACCCAGTTCAACAATTTGCAGCGCATTACGCACCGTCTTGTCCAGCGACTGGTTACCGCACACTGTGCAGATACCGCGAATATCCAACTCTGGTGCCACAAATGCACTTAATAACGCAATCGCGTCATCTATCCCCGGATCACAATCAATAATAATAGGTAAAGCGCTCATCCTTCGATGATTCCTTTTCTCTTTTTAATAGGTACTACCGAACATCAAGGTGTAGAAAAACCCACACCTCTACAGCGTGAAAAATAATAAGTAAATTGACGTTATAGAGAATCGACAGACGCCAAAACGTCAGCGATCTCATTACGCGCCTTTTCATCCAACGGTTGCTGAGGCGGCAACGGATCGCCTACCGCAAATCCCTGCAATTGCAGCGCCGCTTTAATACAGCCAGCAATGGAATAACGGGCAAAGATTTCATTGATGCGCCACAGCGGACGCTGAAGTTCCATTGCTCTGTTCCAGTCACCCGAGCGGGCGGCTTCATACAAAGCAATACTCTGTTTGGGAACGATACACGCCGGGCCAGCCATCCACCCCACGCCGCCAATCAGCATGACGCAAGCGGGAATATGGGCGGACGCGGAGAAGACATCCATTCGGCCACGGGTACGTTCGATGATGGAAAGCAAGCGCCCAGTATTGGTCGAGGCGTCTTTGATATAGCGGATATTATTAACATGGCTCAGGCGTTCGATGACGGGCAAACTCAAATCGGAACGCTGGAACTGAGGATTGGTATAGAGCACCACCGGTTTACCCTGTGCGGCTTCGGCAATGGCGCGGAAATACTGTTCGACGCCCTCGTCTTTCAGGGGGAAATAGGCTTCCAGTACCGCAAGAACGCCATCCGCACCCAGTTCGACGTAGCGTTTCGTTTGCTCAACGGCATCCTGAATCGTTGTCGACGCAACACCGGCGATAACCGGCACACGGCCCGCCGTCGTTTCGATCACCGTGTTGACGACATCCAGACGCTGAGCCGCAGAGAGATAGGCAAATTCACCGGTGCTGCCTAACGGCACGACGCCATGTACACCGCATTGAATCAGATGTTCAGTGAGCTGCGCCAGAACGGGCTTATCAACCTGACCATCGGGCCTGACGGGTGACACCAGATAGGGAAAAACACCGCTAAATGTATTCACTCCGCTCTCCTTGTTACGGATAGATAAGGGGTGAATACTCACCCCTTATTTGAATCATAAATGACAGGTGACTATTTCGCAGAACGGACGAAGTACGGCAGCGTGTAGGCATCAGAACGGCCCACGTAGGTATACTGCTTTTTCATCGCCCAGGTGTTGGACAGGAACATCACTGGAATGACGCCCAGATCGTTCATGCCAATGTTCATCGCCTCAGCCAGCAGCGCATCACGTTTGGTTTCATCCAGCGTGACACGTGCTTCGTTCAGCGTTTTATCAAAAACAGGATTGGAATAGCGACCACGATTCCCCTGTCCTGCATTGGGGCCAAAGGTTTCTAACAATGGCCCCAATACGCCAGAAGCTTCCCCGGTTTCAATCGCGGCCCCGCCCATAATCAAACTGAATTCGAGACGGGACGCACGTGAGAAGTACACACTGCCGGGCATCGTAACAACCTCGGTTTTGATACCGGCACGTGTGAACATTTGGCCAATGGCCTGAGCAATTTTAGAATCATTAGGATAACGATCGTTCGACGCGTGGAAGGTCAGCGTGAAGCCGTCGGGGTAACCCGCCGCCGCCAGTTCCTGTTTGGCTTTCTCCGGATTATAAACCGGCGCAGGAATGGAAGCGGAATAGCCTGGGTACCCCTTCGGTACAAGCTGAGAGGCAACAACAGCCTGCCCCTCCATCACACGGTCGACGATTGCCTGACGATTAATAGCTAAAGACATCGCCTGGCGTACTTCTTTTTTTAGTAATGGGTTTTTACCATCAGGACCTTTGGCGAACGGTGATTCCTCTCGCTGCTGGTCCATGTGAAGGTAAATAACACGATTCCCTGGTGTTGAAATCGTTTTTAACTGCTGATTTTTTTCAATATTACTGCTGTCGGCTGTTGGAACGTTTTCAATCATGTCCACATCACCGGATAATACGGCTGCTACACGTGCACTACTGTTTTTAAATACACGGACAGTAACGTTGTCCCACTCTGCTTTTCCTCCCCAGTAATCGTCATTACGACTAAGGACTACCCGGTCGTCCGGCACCCAGGAAACAAATTTGAATGGCCCTGTACCAATCACATCTTTTCCTGAATTCAACGTTTCCGTCGGGACGTTTTCAAGTCGGGCAGGTAAAATAGAAACCCGACTTAAATTATTCAGCAGCAGCGGCGACGCCTCTTTTGTCTTAATCCGCACCGTTAGTGGATTAATTTCTGTTACTTCAGCAATGTCGCTGACGTAAGGTGCGTAAGAACTTGGGCTGTTTTTTGAGGCCAGCGCAACACGTTTAATGCTGGCAATCACATCTTTAGCCGTAAAATCACTGCCGTCGTGAAACTTAACGTCAGGACGCAATACAAACTCCCACGTCTTGTCGTCAATCACTTTCCAACTGGTTGCCAGGGCAGGTGCAATCTGCTGTTTTTCGTCCTGTACAACCAAACCGTCAAAAATATTGCGCGCCATTGCGCTATTCGCTCCACTCACATAAAACTGCGGATCCATTGATGTGGTGGAGGAAGCCAAACCGATACTCAGGTCCGCGCTATAAACCAAAGGTGAAGATGAAAATAAAACGGTAAACAATAACGCCAGCGTTGATTTCTTCATTTACTAACCCTCTATTCCATGACTGAGTAATAATGAAGTGTATTAAATCTTATGATTGTGAGTCTATGCGCTAGATTAGATAATGAAAAATTGCATTTTGTGTTAAATTGATAACCAAATGTTATGTTTCAAGGTGGCTAGCATGCGTATCAATCCCCGTCAGGTTGAAGCCTTCCATAAAGTCATCCTCACCGGAGGCATCACCGCTGCCGCCAACATGATGTTCATCACCCAACCTGCGGTCAGCCGGCTCATTAAAGACTTTGAAGACGCACTGAATCTTAAGCTGTTCGATAGGGACGGGCGCGGCCTGATTCCACGCGCAGAGGCGATGAAGCTGTATCGCGAAGTCGAGCGTCTTTATCTGGGGTTGGATCACATCGGGATGATTGCGGATGAAATTCGCCACGCCAAGGGTAGCGTGCTACGCATCGCCGCCGTTCAGGCGCTCTCGTTTCTGTGTTCAGACCAAGTTCTCCCTACTTTACTCAAGAAATACCCCGATCTTTCCCTGTTTTTAGACATCGAAAGCAGCAGCCATATTACGAGCGCCATTTCTGAAAATCAGTATGACGTCGGCTTTATTTTTGGCCAGCCGGGCATCAAAGGGCTGGAAGCTGAACCACTGGCTGACGCCAGTGCGGTCGTGGTGTTAGCGGTGGATCACCCTCTTGCCACGGCGGATGAAATTACGCTTGCCGACCTGGCCAGGACGCGCGCTATTCTGCCGGGAAGAACCACACCGCTGCGAGCACAGCTCGATATTTCCGCCAGAAAAGAACAAATCTATCTACATAACCCTATCGAAACCTCGATGGCTAACTGCTGCGTGCTGGCTTCAAGAAACGTCGGCATCGGCGTAGTCGATTTTATTACCGCCCTGAACAGCCCTTCACCGATTATCGTTAAGCCTTTCAATCCTGATATAAAAATGGCGTATTGCGCGGTTTATCCTCCCCAAATTCCCCGCAGCCAGGTAGTTAACCACATCACTCAGGTTATGAGTGAAAAAATAGCGAATAGTCTGGAATTAAAATAATTTTTTGATCGTACCATACTGGAGATTTGAACGTTTAAAATGACCATTATGGAAACCCTGGCTCATCTTCTAGCATGTCGATGCTTCGGTAATTTTCAGTTGCATTAATCCACAATTAAAGATGGCGCAATAATACATGCCAGCCTCATCCTCCGTATCCATTATTTTTTTGCAAAAAAATCCACACTCATTCAGATAACTTTCGGACTTTTTCATTTAAAAAATGGTTGATGAATCCAATTATTTTAGTTTTACATATAATTATTATTCTTTTGGTTATGAAAAAAAATATCTATAGATAATTATTAATTTAATTGAAAATTAAAATTAAAATTTGACAAATAAATCCCCAACATCTTTAATAAAAACACATGGAAATAAAAACCACAATCAGGCAGTTTAAAAAATTAATTTAGATCAAATTAAAATTAATAGTTCCCCATAAAAATAACATCATGAATTACCACAAGTAATTCATTTACTAAACACTATCACATGGTTATTTAAACAAATAGGAATCTCATGAAAACTTTATTACACACAATTATTGTTTCAGGTGCATTATTAATGATGCCATCTGCTTATGCAGAAAATATCAGTCCTCGTCATGGATTTGTTGATAATCCGCCAAGCAGAGCTTTTCTATGCTCAGAAGAAGGGGGGAATTTGAACAAAGGTTGCGGTGACGTTCAATATGAACCACATTCTGTAGAAGGGAAAAAAGGATTTCCAGAAACTGGCCCTAAGAATGGTGAAATTGCCAGTGGAGGAAATTCGCGTTTTAGTGAATTAAATGCACAGAGTACAATACGTTGGCATCATGTCGATATTGAGAGTGGGAAGCAGATGTTTACCTGGCATTTAACTGCCCCCCACGCTACAGAATCCTGGAAATTCTATATTACGAAAGGAGACTGGGATCCTAATCAGCCATTATCCAAAGAGCAATTTAATTCGACACCATTCTGCGAAAGAAATGATAGCGGAAAAATACCCACCTATACGGTAAAAATGGAGTGTGATGTTCCTACTGTTAAGCCGGGCTATTATATTATTTTAGCCGTTTGGAACATTGCAGACACAGGCAATGCCTTCTATCAAGTTATTGATGCAAACATTAAGCAATCTAATCCGTAAGAATAATACGAGTCTAAATAGACTGGATTATTATAAATAAAAATAGCCATCAATGATGGCTATTTTTATTTACTCTCTCTAATCAGGCATTCAGCACAAACCTCTCGATCGCATAAGCGACGCCGTCTTCCATGTTGGTTTTAGTGACGAACTGGCTGGCTTCTTTCACTTCATCGATGGCGTTGCCCATCGCGACGCCGATACCGGCATAGCGAATCATCGCCAGATCGTTCTGTTGGTCGCCCAGTGTCATGACGCTTTCGCGTGGAATGCCGAGGTGCTCCGCCAGCATCTTCACGCCTTCACCTTTGTTGACGCGCTTATCCAGAATTTCCAGATAGTATTCGGCGCTCTTCATGATGGTGTAGCGTTCAAAGGCTTCCGGTGGCAGTTGGCTGATGGCGCGATCCAATATCTCTGGCTCATCAATCATCATCACTTTCGGGAACGTCAGGCTGCGATCCATTTCTTCTACCGCACGATACTTCAACGGCATCCCGGTCAGGTGAGATTCATGAATGGTGTAAGGACTGATGTCTTTATTGGCGGTGTAGACAAAATTGAAGTCCAACGCGTGGAAATGGACGCCCAGTTTGCAGGCTAGCGCTTCGAAATAGAGATAGTCGTCAAAGCTCAGCGCCGTTTGCGCCACACAGTCACCGTTGACCGTACGCTGCACCAGCGCACCGTTGTTGGTTATGCAGTAACAGCCTTCCTGCTGCAAATCCAGCTCCATCAGGTAGCGCTCGACGCCGATGTAAGGGCGACCGGTAGCCAGCACAACCTGCACGCCTTTCTCTCTGGCAGCGGCAATCGCGGCTTTTACCGCAGGTGAAATTTGATTTTGGGGCGTCAGCAACGTCCCGTCCATATCAATAGCGATCAGTTTTACAGACATAGTTTTTCCAGCATCAAGTTATCTGTTTTCATGCTAACGCGATTCAGCGATGAAGTCGTTAGCGAAATACGCCAGGGTGACAGGCGTATGACATGCAACGTAAAAAGCCGTGCGGTTAAGCACGGCCCTGTGACCAACGTTTCCTGTAATCGCTGTTATAGCTCGGTACCGTTGCTGGCGATCACTTTCTTATACCAGTCGAAGCTCTTTTTCTTCGAGCGCTTGAACGCGCCAGTGCCATCATCGTGTTTATCCACGTGGATGAAACCGTAGCGTTTGTTGTACTGACCCGTGGTGAAGGACACGCAGTCGATGCAGCCCCACGGGGTATAGCCCATCAGCTCCACGCCGTCTTCCACGGCAGCTTTCTTCATCTGATCGATATGCGCTTTGAGGTATTCGATGCGGTAATCGTCATTAATACTGCCGTCGGCTTCCGCCTTGTCTACGGCGCCAAAGCCGTTTTCGACGATGAACATCGGTTTCTGATAACGTTCGTAGAAGCTGTTCAGCGTATAACGCAGGCCAACCGGGTCGATCTGCCAACCCCATTCCGACGCCTTCACATGTGGGTTTTTCACGCCGCCGTCAAAGCCCGTAATCGCATCTTCTTTTTTCTGGCCTTTCGCCGACAGTTGCACCGCGCTGCTCATGTAGTAGCTAAAGCCCAGATAGTCCGTGCAGCCTTCGCGCAGCGTCTGTTCATCTTCCGGCTGCATATCAATCTGATAGCCTTTGCGCGCCCACTCTTTCAGGATGTAAGACGGGTAGTAACCACGCAGTTGCACATCACCGAACAGGTGGCGTTCGCGCATCGCTTCTTGGGCAAACATCACGTCATCTGGATGGCATGACCACGGATAGATCGGCACCAGCGCTAGCATGCAGCCAATTTTGAAATTCGGGTTAATTTCATGACCCAGCTTCACCACTTTCGCACTGGCGACAAACTGGTGGTGCAGCGTTTGGTACATCGCCTGCTCTGGCTTGTCGTGATCGGTAAAAATCACGCCGGAACAGCAGTAGCCAAACAGCGGATACTGCCAGTTACGCTGGTTATTGATCTCATTGAAGGTCATCCAGTATTTCACTTTAGACTGATAACGCTTCATAACCACTTCGCTGTAGCGGACAAAGAAATCCACCACTTTACGGTTCAGCCAGCCGCCGTATTGCTTAACCAGATGATGCGGCATCTCAAAGTGAGACAGCGTAATCACTGGCTCAATGTTGTATTTCAACAGCTCATCAAACAGGTCGTCATAGAATTGCAGACCGGCTTCATTCGGCTCCAGCTCATCGCCATTGGGGAAAATACGCGTCCAGGCAATCGAGGTGCGGAAGCATTTGAAGCCCATTTCAGCGAACAGGGCAATATCTTGTTTATAGTGGGAATAGAATTCCACCGCCTGATGGTTTGGATAACTGACACCAGGCTGTACGCCATCGGTAATCACACGGTCAACGCCGTGGGCACCGCCGGACAGAACATCGCAAATGCTGACGCCTTTGCCGCCTTGATCCCAACCACCTTCAACTTGATGCGCCGCTACCGCGCCGCCCCACAGAAAGTCTTTCGGTAATTGTTCAGCAGACATCTTATTTCCTTCTCGTTAGTTCAAATTTACATGTTGTTAATTTATAAGCTGTTTAAGGGTGGAGATTTCCCGATGCAGTTGAATCAGTTCCTCAACCAGTTCACGGCATAGCATGGCGTTCATCAGGTGATCTTGCGCGTGAACCAGAATCAGGTTGACTGGGATCTTTCCGCTGCCCTCATCGGCACCAATCAAGGCCGTCTGGATTTGATGGGCTTTGCGCGCCGCAACGGAAGCCGTGTTCAGCCGTTCTTCAGCCGTGTCCCAATCGTATTTTCTGGCGGCACTCAGCGCTTCCATCGAGCTTGAGCGCGCTTCTCCCGCATAGATAATCAGTTCCATTACTGTCGTTTCATCGAGAATGGTTTCATCGCGCATCACTCACTGCCTCCTCCGCTGTACCCACTTCTTGTGCGACCAGCTGACGTTCATACATTTTAAAGAAGGGGTAATAGATTAAGGACGAGATGACAATCAGTACCCCTACCAGCACCACCGCACGCCAGTCCCATCCCGTAGACCAGGCTGCGCCAATCGGGCCCGGCGTTGTCCAGGGTGCAAGAGAAATCACGCGGTGCACCAAATCGGTTTTTAACGCGATATAGGCAAGGGTGGCGTTCACCAACGGCGCGGTAATAAACGGAATAAACAGCAGCGGATTCATCACAACGGGTGAACCAAAAATCACCGGTTCGTTGATGTTGAACATGCTCGGCACCACGGCCAGCTTGCCGATGGAGCGCAAGTGAGCAGAACGGCTACGCAGGTAGAGAAAGACCAGCCCCATGGTCGCTCCCGAGCCACCCACCGTAATGAAGAACTGCCAGAAGGGTTCAATAAAAATTTTGGTGATCGGTGCGCCCGCGTTAAACGCTTCCTGATTGATCCCTAAGTTAGTCAACCAGAATGCCTGCAAGATGCCGCCGACGATAACGGCCCCGTGAATCCCAGCAAACCACAGCAGGTGGCAAAGCAGCACCGCAATCAGGATGGCGGGGAGCGAGTCGGATGCCGAGATAATCGGCGCAAAGACGGCCATAATCGCCTGCGGCAACAGCATGCCGAACTGGCTCTGCATAAACAGGCTAAGCGGGAAAAGCGTGAAAAAGATGGCAAGAATCGGGATCAGCAGATCGAAAGACTGGCGGATTTTCGGTGGCACCTGTTCCGGCAGGCGAATACCAATATTGCGCTTCTGCAAAAAATGCATTAGCTCCGTCGAATAGATCGCCACGATAATCGCGGTGAAAATCCCCTCGCCACCCAGCGACCCAACCGGCAGACTTTTGTCGATTTGCGGAGCCGCCACCACCATAAACGACATCAGTGCCAGACTGGCAGCCATAAAACCGTTCATTTTATAGCTCTGCGCTAGGTTATAAGCGATGGCGCTGGTGATATACACCGCCATAATGCCCATCGTCATGTTATAGGGCATCATGATCTGTTCGCCGTGGCGTTCCACCATCCCTAGCCACCATTGTGCGAAAGCCCATTCACTGTTAGGGCTAAAAGGCGGATGGGCGAATAACATCATAAAAGAGCCGACAATTAAAAAAGGCATGGAAGCAATGAATCCATCCTTAATTGCCACAACATGACGCTGGCTGGAAAGTTTTGCCGCAATCGGGCTAATACGATTTTCGATAACGCTGAATAATGACTCGGTTAATTTACTCATTATTCCTCCCGTTATATTACGCAATCATCGCCAGGGCATCGTTGAGGACTTTTTCCCCATTCATCATGCCGTAATCAACCATATTAATGACCGCAATCGGCTTCTTTTTCTCGTCAGCTATCACCTTGAATTCAGGCAATTTATACTTGATCTGTGGCCCCAGAAGGCAGCAATCATATTCATCAATCAGCTCATTAAATTCTTCAAAACCCACGGCTTTTATCTCAACAGCGATCGCATTTTTCTCGGCGACCTTTTCCATTCGCTGTACCAGCATGCTGGTAGACATTCCTGCTGCGCAACAGAGTAAAATCTTATTCATACTGCACCTCACCGTCTGTTTTTTTATTATTCAAGCAAGACATAAAATAATATGCAACCGGTTTCATATTGTTTTTACTGTTTTTTGAAGGCGATCATAAATAGCGCAATCGGGGAATATTTTTATCCCTACACTTGTTATTGCTGATAAAAAAGGAGGATTTTTCCCTATAATGACAACATAAGGCAATACAGGAGAACGGGAAAGTACGATGGTAACCATGCTCGATGTAGCGAAAAAAGCCGGTGTATCCAAAGCCACCGTATCACGCGTGCTGACAGGGAATAACTATGTCAGTAAAACCACGCGGGATCGGGTGTTTCAGGCGATTGAAGAGATTGGCTACCGGCCCAACCTGCTGGCGCGCCAGCTCGCCACGAGCAAATCGCAAATTATTGGTTTGGTTGTGACCAACACGCTGTACAGCGGCCCTTATTTCAGCGAATTGCTGTTCCAAACGGCAACCATGACGGAAAAATACGGGCGGCAGCTCATCATGGCAGATGGCAAGCACAGCGCGGAAGAAGAGCGCGAAGCGATCCAGTTCCTGCTCGATTTACGCTGCGATGCCGTCATTATCTATCCGCGTTTTCTCTCCACGGATGAAATGGAAGAGATTATTGAACAGCACAATCAGCCGATCATGGTCGTGAACCGCACACTGCATCAGCACGGTGATAACGGCATCTGCGCCGATCACCAGCAGCACTGCCATGATGCCGTCAATTACCTGATTGCACAGGGCCACCGTGATATCGCCTTTGTCTGCGGATCGGCGAACTCACCCACCGGTACAAGCCGACTGGCGGGCTACCGACTGGCGCTGGAGGAAAACGGGGTTCCCTATAATGACAGGCTGGTTGCGTCAGGCGACTGGACCCATGACAGCGGTTATACGGCAGCAAAAACCCTGCTTCAGCGGTCAGCTACCTTCAGTGCACTGGTCGCCAGCAATGACGATATGGCGATTGGCGCGGCCAAAGCGCTGCGCGAACACGGCCTCGCCATTCCGCAGGATGTCTCGCTGCTGGGGTTCGATGATTTACCGATGGCATCGTGGTTCTACCCGCCCCTCACTACCGTACATGTGCCCGTCGCTGAGATGATCAGCTATACCCTTGAGAAACTGCTGTGCCGGCTAGAGGGTGAAACCGTCGCGCCTGCACCCGCCTTCAAAGGCGAATTGATTATCCGCGATTCCGTCAGCAAAGGCCCTGCCGCCTAATCCTCGCTCACACGGTGAGGCGTCATGCCTCACTGCTATCTCGATTTAAGCACCACGCTGATTTGTGACATTTCCGTGAATAACCTAAAGAGATATTGTTTCCCGCCGATAATTTATTTGTGACTTACATCACAAAAAATGACGAGTCGCGCAAGGGAATGGCCCAAAAACAGAAAGGAAGACAATCGATTGATTCTTTTATGAAAAAAGGTGCCTATGGGCGCTTATATCCCAGGGGATATTACGCATATGTCTACAACACTGTTACCGGTTAATCACAGCACCCCATCCATCCACGCCTCACCAACCACGTCAAAAAGAAAGCTCAGCACACGTATGCTGATGCTCCTGGCGGGCGTCACCACCATCGCACTCGGTTTTATTCTCACTATCGGCCTGCTGATCTGGCAATCTGGCCAGCAGCAAAAAACCATCGCACAGCAGTATCTTGAGCAAACGGCATATACCAACAGCTACCTCATTCAACAAAAGCTGGATGTCGCGCTACATGCGGCGCGCAATCTGGTGCAGAGCGTTGTCAGCCTGCAAGAAGCAGGTAACGCCGACCGAAAAACCGCTGAGACGCTGCTGAAGAATGCGCTGAAGAGTCATCCCGACTTCCTTTCGATGTCGCTGGCGTGGGAACCCAATGCGTTTGACGGCAAAGATCGCGAGTACGCTGGTCAGCCCGATCAGGATCCGCAAGGTCGCTTCGTCCGCTACGTTGACCGCGATACCGCAGGCAACGTAGCTCTGCATAATCTGGTGGATTATGAAACGCCCGGCAGCGGCGACTACTATCTGCTACCGAAAAAGCTCCAGAAAGAAGTGATTCTGGAACCGTATAGCTATCCCTACAACGGCGTCGATGTTCTACTGACCTCCATTGCCGTGCCTATCATCATCAACAACAAATTTTACGGCTCCGTCACCGCGGACTTTTCGCTGGATACGCTGCAACAGCTCACCAACAATATAAAACCCTATCAAGGCACGGGCTACGCCCAGTTACTGTCCCACACCGGTGCCTACATTTCTCATCCTGACAAAGCCCGGATAACCAAGAAAATTGAAAACGACCCAACGCTGCTTGAGCATGTCACCACAGGTCAGTCTTATCAGATTGAACGTGACAATGACGTGCTGAACACGCCGGCGTTTAACGTGTATATGCCGGTAAAAATCGGCAATACCGGCACGCCCTGGATGCTCGGCCTGTCCGCCCCCGTCAATGTGGTGATGGCGGAAACCGCACAGCAGCGCAACGTGGGCCTGCTGCTTATGGTGCTGAGTATCGTGGTGGTTTCCGGCGCGTTGGGCATCATCTTTAACCGCAAGGTTGCTCGTCCGATCGGTGGCGAACCCGCTCAGGCCGCACAGATCGCCCTGTCCGTCGCACAAGGGGATTTAACGCAGACCATTCCTGTGCAACCGAAGGACGACAGCAGTATTTTTTACGCCATGAACGCCATGCAGACGCAGTTGAGAGACATCGCCGAGCAGCTGATTAGCACCAGCGAATCTGTCAGCCACGGTGCGACGGAAATTGCAGCAGGCAACACCGATCTGGCTTCCCGCACCGAGCAACAGGCGGCGGCGCTGGAAGAAACCGCCGCCAGCATGGAGCAGATTACAGCGACGGTGAAACAGAATGCGGATAACGCCCATAACGCCACAACGCTGGCGCAGAATGCCGCGCACATCGCTCAGAAAGGCGACAAGATAGTGGGTCAGGTTGTTCACATTATGAGTGAGATCGACGATAGTTCGAAGAAGATTGCCGACATTACCAGCATCATCAACGGCATCGCGTTCCAGACCAATATTCTGGCACTTAACGCAGCGGTGGAAGCCGCCAGAGCGGGCGAACAAGGCCGCGGTTTCGCGGTCGTTGCCAACGAGGTGCGTAACCTCGCTCAGCGCAGCGCCAGTGCCGTAAAAGACATCACCGCGTTGATTACGGAGTCCGCCAGCCGTGTCGATAGCGGCGTTACGCTGGTTCAGAACGCCGGTGAAACCATGCAGGAAATGCTGAGTGCCGTCACATCGGTAAAAGACATCATGGATGAGATCGTCTCAGCGTCAGATGAACAATCACGCGGGATCAGCCAAGTGACGCAGGCCGTTCACGAGATGGACGGCGTCACCCAGCAGAACGCCGCGCTGGTGCAGGAAGCCACGGCGGCGGCCGCCTCGCTGGAAGAACAGGCCAGACAGCTCGCACAAACGGTGCTGGTATTTAAGCTCTCGTAATCACAGTCCTTCACCCGTAGAAATCCCACACAGGCCGGAAACGGCCTGTGCTTTATTCCCAGCGAGGACAGCAATCCTCAAACGAATGTGACGTTGGTTTCAGCTCCGGGCTATTTTTCTCATCAAAATTTCCAACCGTCAGCGCAATGGTTGGTTCATCATCAATCGCCCCCAGCGTGCTGCCGCAGTGCGGACAAAAAGCCCGGCTGGAATAATCAGACGAGCGATAGCGCGCGGGCTCTCCACCTTCTCCAATCCACTCAACGGCTGCTCGGGGAAACTCAACCCACAGCAGCGTTGGTGCACCGGAATGCTGCTGGCAATGGGTGCAGGAACAGGCATGCGGATTGCCCGGTTCGCCCGTTGCCCTGAACCGAATCTGACCACATAAACACCCACCCAAATACGATTTGGTCGTCATGTCGTTCTCTCCTATCCTGCCGAAAAGGCGGGTATCAATATTCGCCATAGATGATATAAGTAATATGCTAACCTTATGATCCATTTGCCAGGGAGTGACGCCCTGTTCCTGCGCCAGCTCTCACGATAATAAAATCTACAGACCTGTAAGCTGCAAAAAAACATGAAATTCATAAAACTACCGCTACTGGCGCAAATCTCATCAGCGCATCTGGTGAGTCATTTCCATATGATGGTGCTGCCCGCGCTCATTCCGCTGCTTTCAGCCCAGCGTGATATCAGCTTTGTCGAACTCGGGTTTGCGCTCAGCGTATTCAACATTGTCTCTGCCTGCGTGCAGACGCCGATTGGTTTTATGGTGGACCGCATCGGCGCGCGCCGCACGTTAACCGCAGGGATCACGCTCGGGAGCCTCTGTTTTCTCTCTCTCGGTTTTTCAGGCAGCTACGTTTGGCTGGTCGCTGCGATGGGGCTCGCGGGGGTGGCGAATGCGGTTTATCATCCGGCGGATTACGCCTTGCTGTCGCGCGGGATTGATGAGAAGCGCATGGGCCGTGCGTTCTCGGTGCACACGTTCTCCGGCTTTCTAGGCACCGCGATTGCGCCCGGTATTTTGCTGTCCGTTGCCGCCTTTTCCGGCATCAGTAGCGCATTCATCGTCTCTGGCATCCTCGGCTTACTGACGGTACCGCTGCTTCTGACGGATCGCGATGAACCCAATCGGGTGAAACCTGCGGCAGCAACAGGCACCCAGCCGGGCAAATCGCGCGCACCCGTTTTCACGCTGCCGATCCTGGCGCTGCTGATTCTGTTCCTGCTGCTGAATTTAAGTACGGGTTCAATCCAGAACTTCTCGGTTACCGCATTAGTCACGGGCTACGATTTGTCGCTTTCACAGGCTAACGTGGCGCTTACCGCATTCCTGTTCGCCAGCGCCTTTGGCGTATTAGCTGGCGGTTCACTGGCGGATAAAACCAAGCGCCACGGGCTGGTGGCAACAGCGGCGTTGGCCGCCACCGCCGTGCTGGTCAGTATCGTTGCCATGTATTCCTTACCGACTCTCGTGCTTGTTCCGTTGCTGGCTGCTGCCGGTTTCCTCTCCGGCATGATCGCGCCTTCACGGGATATGCTGGTGCGTGCCGCATCACCACCGGGGGCAGAAGGACGGGTATTTGGGATTGTCTCCACCGGCTTCAACATTGGCGGTGCCGCAGGACCGGTGCTGTTCGGCTGGCTGCTGGATCACGGCCATCCTCACGCCATTTTCTGGTCTGCCGTCATCTTTATGCTGATTACGTCTTTCATCACCCTGCTACAGGAAATGCGCAGCGCCAAACGACGTGCATTGGCCTAATGAAAGCATAAAAGACCTAGGGAACGTTTTTCAACGTCGCTCGCTACGGCCAAAAGGGTGGCGAGCAGAAAGCTCGCCATAAAAAAGCCAGCTCCGCAGGGAGCTGGCTCAGATAACGATAACAACGTAGACCGAATCAGATATCGATATTCATCGCTTTCAGGGCGTTCTCTTCGATAAACGCACGACGCGGTTCAACGGCATCACCCATCAGGGTAGTGAACAGCTCATCGGCAGCAATGGCGTCTTTCACCGTCACGCGCAGCATGCGGCGGCTGGCCGGATCCATCGTGGTTTCCCACAGCTGATCCGGGTTCATTTCACCCAGACCTTTATAACGCTGTATGGTCAGGCCGCGGCGGGACTCTTTCACCAGCCACTCCAGCGCCTGTTCAAAGCTGGCAACCGGCTGACGACGCTCACCACGTTCGATGTATGCATCTTCTTCAATCAAGCCACGCAGTTTTTCACCCAGCTGATTCAATTTACGGTATTCGCTACCCGCGATGAAACCTGTACCCAGCGCATAATCGGTATCCACACCGTGCGTGCGCACGCGCAGCGCCGGTTCAAATACGCCGCGTTCTTCATCATGGTGAATGACAAAGCTGTATGTGCTGCCGTGAACCTCGTTTTCGTTCAGGCTGCTAACCAGCGATTCCGCCCACACCTGTACTTTTTCACGCTCGCCCAAATCGGCTTCAGCCAACGTTGGTTGATAAATCAGATGGTTCAAGAACACACGCGGGAAGCGACGTTCCATACGGCCAATCATCTTCTGTATGGCGTAATGTTCAGAAACCAGTCTCTCCAGCGGTTCACCCGCCAGCGCAGGAGCCTGTGCATTGGTGTGCAGCGTCGCGCCATCCAGCGCCAGTGCGATCTGGTACTGGTCCATCGCTTCATCATCTTTGATGTACTGTTCCTGCTTGCCTTTTTTCACCTTGTACAGCGGCGGCTGAGCAATATACACGTGGCCACGCTCAACAATTTCAGGCAGTTGACGATAGAAGAAGGTCAACAGCAGGGTACGGATGTGCGAGCCATCCACGTCGGCATCGGTCATGATAATGATGCTGTGGTAGCGCAGTTTGTCCGGGTTGTATTCATCACGACCAATGCCACAGCCCAGCGCGGTAATCAGCGTCGCGACTTCCTGTGAGGAAAGCATCTTGTCAAAACGGGCTTTCTCAACGTTCAGGATTTTACCCTTCAGCGGCAGAATTGCCTGGTTCTTACGGTTACGCCCCTGCTTAGCAGAGCCGCCCGCTGAGTCCCCTTCCACCAGGTACAGTTCAGACAGCGCGGGGTCACGTTCCTGACAGTCCGCCAATTTGCCCGGCAGGCCAGCCAGATCGAGCGCACCTTTACGACGCGTCATATCACGCGCTTTACGCGCCGCTTCACGGGCACGTGCGGCATCAATAATTTTACCGACCACAATTTTGGCATCTGATGGATTTTCCATCAGATAATCCACCAGCTTCTCATTCATCAGCGATTCAACCGCCGTTTTCACTTCGGAAGAAACCAGCTTGTCTTTGGTCTGCGAGGAGAATTTTGGATCCGGCACTTTCACGGAAACCACGGCAATCAGCCCTTCACGCGCATCGTCACCGGTGGCGCTGACTTTGGCTTTCTTGCTGTAGCCTTCTTTATCCATGTAGGTATTCAGCGTACGGGTCATCGCGGCACGGAAACCGGCCAGGTGCGTACCACCGTCGCGCTGTGGAATGTTGTTGGTAAAGCAGTAAATGTTTTCCTGGAAACCATCGTTCCACTGCAGTGCTACTTCCACGCCGATGTCATCTTTCACCGTCGAGAAATAAAACACGTTCGGGTGAATTGGCGTCTTGTTGCGGTTCAGGTAATCAACAAACGCCTTGATGCCGCCGTCATAATGGTAATGATCGGCTTTATCTTTCTCACGTTCGTCGATCAAGCGGATGGAGACACCGGAGTTCAGGAACGACAGCTCGCGCAGACGCTTAGCCAGAATCTCATACTCGAATTCCACCACGTTGGTGAACGTCTCATGGCTCGGCCAGAAGCGTACCGTCGTACCGGTTCTGTTGGTTTCACCCGTAACCACCAGCGGAGCCTGCGCCACACCGTGTTTATAGGTCTGCTCGTGAAGTTTTCCGTCACGGTGAATAACCAGCTTCAGTTTTTCCGACAGGGCGTTAACCACGGAAACCCCTACGCCGTGCAGGCCGCCGGAGACTTTATACGAGTTATCATCGAACTTACCGCCCGCGTGCAGCACGGTCATGATGACTTCAGCGGCGGAGATCCCTTCTTCTTCGTGAATGCCGGTCGGAATACCACGGCCATCATCCTGCACCGATACCGAGTTATCAGCATGGATGGTGATGATAATGTCTTTACAATAGCCAGCGAGTGCCTCGTCGATAGCGTTGTCCACAACCTCGAATACCATATGATGCAGGCCGGTACCATCGTCCGTATCGCCGATATACATACCTGGGCGTTTACGTACCGCATCCAGCCCTTTCAATACCTTGATACTTGAGGAGTCATAAGAATTCGACATCAACGTTTCTCGCTCATTTTAGTCCTGTGATTGAACCGTTATTTTACCCTGTTCTACGCGGAACATCTTGCCCTTTTCACCAATCATGTCCTCTATCTGCTCAGCGCTAACCGCACTGACAAAAACCTGTGCATGAGTGGCTTTTAACCGTTCAGCCAGCAAACGGCGGCGGGTACTATCCAGTTCGGAAGCAAAGTCATCGATCAGATACAGACAGCGCAGTCCGTTCTGACGGGTGAGAAATTCACCCTGAGCCAGCCTCAGCGCACACATCAGCAGCTTGAGCTGGCCACGGGACAGCATATCCTCAACTGCCACGCCGCTGGCGCGGATGCGGAAGTCGGCTTTATGCGGCCCCAGCGCCGTATAACCTAACATACGGTCGCGTTCGAACTGCCGTTCCAGCAGTTCTGCATACTCACTTTCTTTATCCCAGCCGCGCTGGAAAGAGAAACTGAGAGAAAATTCAGGCAAAAATTGCGTACAGGTCGCGGCGATATCATTGGCAATTGCCGCGCTGTATTGCGCACGCCATTCGCTGATACGTTCCGCCAGCGGCACCAGTTCCTGATCCCAGGCTCTGAGCTGCCCATAGTGACTCACCTGACGCAGCGCTGCATTACGCTGGCGCAACAAACGCTTCATGTTGCTCCAGGCTGCGAAAAAGCCGGGCTCATTATGGAAACAGCCCCAGTCGAGAAAGGCACGGCGATACTTCGGCCCACCGTTGAGCAGGGTGAACCCTTCCGGGGTGATCAGCTGTATCGGTAACAGTTGCGCCAGTTCAGCAACTTTATGGCCGTCACTGCCGTCAATCCGTACCTTGCTGTCGCCCTGACGGTTTTTGCTTAACCCGACGGATCGCTCCGTTTCAGTACCGTCAATACGGCCATGCAGCACAAATTCCGGCTGATCGTGACGAATCACGCGCCCCGCCTGAATGCTACGAAACGCCCGTCCGTGCCCCAGCGTATAAATCGCTTCCAGCACGCTGGTTTTACCGCTGCCGTTGGCGCCGACCAAAAAATTAAAGCCGGGAACCAGCGCCAGATCGGCCGCCTCGATGTTACGGAAATCTTTGATGAGAAGACGAGTGAGAGCCATACGACGCTATTCGAGTGAGTAAAGGTGGGCGGATAAGCCCACCTATTTGCTAGAGACGCATTGGCATGACGACATAGGCCGCCGCACGGCTGGCGCTATCTTCGATCTGCACGCTGGAAACAGAATCAGTCAGCAGTAAACGGACGCCTTCGCACTTCAGCGCGTTCAGCACATCCAGTACATAGCTAACGTTAAAGCCGATCTCCATCTCGGTGCCGTCGTACTGTACATCCAGAATCTCTTCCGCTTCTTCCTGCTCTGGATTGTTAGCCGTAATTTTGAGCTGATTCTGAATCAGATGCAGACGCACACCGCGGAATTTTTCATTCGATAAAATCGCCGCACGGGAGAAGGCCTGCTTGAGCAGATCACAACTGGCTTCCAGCGTTTTATCCGGGTTCTTCGGCAATACGCGGCGATAATCAGGGAAACGACCATCAACAAGCTTCGACGTGAAAATGAAATCGCCGACATGCGCGCGAATGTTGTTGCTGCCGATTTGCAGTTGCAGCGGGGTATCACCACCATCCAGCAGACGCACCAACTCCATCACACCTTTACGCGGCACGATCACCGAATGTGAGGGTAAAGATTGCCCAACCGGCATCGAACAGACCGCCAAACGGTGACCATCGGTCGCGACCGTACGCAGCTCTTCGCCTTCGGTTTCAAACAGCATACCGTTGAGGTAGTAGCGGACATCCTGATGCGCCATCGAAAACTGCGTCGCTTCGATCAAACGCTTCATCGTCGCCTGCGGCAGAGAGAATTCAACCTCGCTCTGCCAGTCGTCCAGATTAGGGAAATCCGCTGCGGGCAGCGTGGACAGCGAGAAACGGCTGCGGCCTGAGCGCACCAGCATGCGATCGCCATCCAGCATAATCGTGATTTCTGCGCCTTCCGGCAGCCCCCGGCAAATATCAAACAGTTTGCGGGCAGGGACGGTCGTGGCACCCGGCTCATGCGGCTGCGTCAGCGCAACCTTCGCCACCATTTCCATTTCCAGATCGGTACCGGTCAGCGACAGCGCGCCTTCCGTCACCTGAATCAGCAGGTTGCCCAGAATCGGTAAAGTCGGTCGACCGCCCAGCGGGCTGCTGACCTGTTGTAATGGCTTTAACAGACGTTCGCGTTCAACAATAAATTTCATAGTGTTATGACGATAGAGTTCTGATTAAATTGGAAAAATCTTCTTTGATGTCGTGACTTTCTTCACGCAACTGCTCAATCTTGCGGCAGGCATGCAACACCGTCGTATGGTCACGCCCGCCAAAGGCATCGCCGATTTCCGGCAGGCTGTGATTCGTCAGTTCTTTCGCCAACGCCATCGCCATCTGGCGCGGACGCGCCACCGAGCGGGAACGACGTTTAGACAGCAGGTCGGCTACCTTGATTTTATAGTATTCCGCCACGGTCTTTTGAATATTGTCGATAGTAACCAGTTTTTCCTGCAACGCCAGCAGATCGCGCAGCGCCTCACGCACAAAATCAATGGTGATCGAGCGGCCGGTAAAATTGGCATTCGCGATAACGCGGTTCAGCGCGCCTTCCAGCTCACGCACGTTAGAACGCAGGCGTTTAGCAATAAAGAACGCCACTTCGCCAGGCAAACGAATGTCGTTTTCATCCGCTTTCTTCATCAGAATCGCCACGCGGGTTTCCAGCTCTGGCGGTTCAATCGCGACCGTTAATCCCCAGCCGAAGCGGGATTTCAGGCGATCTTCCACGCCGTTGATCTCTTTCGGGTAGCGGTCAGATGTCAGGATGATTTGCTGGTTGCCTTCCAGCAACGCATTAAAGGTATGAAAGAACTCTTCCTGCGAACGCTCTTTATTGGCAAAGAATTGGATATCATCGATCAGCAGCGCATCAACAGAACGGTAGTAGCGTTTGAATTCTTCAATCGCATTGTTCTGCAACGCTTTCACCATATCCTGCACGAAACGCTCGGAGTGCATGTAAACCACTTTCGCGTTGGGCTTGCGGGCAATGATGCCATTCCCCACCGCGTGCAATAAGTGCGTTTTACCCAAGCCAGTGCCGCCATAAAGAAACAGCGGGTTATACGCGCCGCCAGGGTTGTCGGCCACCTGACGCGCCGCTGCACGGGCTAACTGGTTCGATTTACCCTCAACGAAGTTATCAAACGTATGCTTGGGGTTCACATTCGAACGGTAGGTATGTTCTGCCTGTACCGGCGAGTTATCCCAGCTTGGCCGTACCGGTGCCGTACGCACCGGCTGTTGCCGCGCCACGCTGACAGGATTGTGGTGCGACTGCGCAGGCTGGCTTACCACCTGAACCAACGGTTTGCTCCCTACTTCAAAACGCAGTAAAGGGGCATCCATCCCGCAGAAATCATTCAGCAGGACATTGATATTATTTAAGTATTTATCACGAACCCAATCCAGCACAAAGCGATTGGGGGCGTAGAGCGCCAGAGTGTTATCACTCAGCTCCGCCTGCAACGGGCGTATCCACATACTGAATTCTGTGGCAGGTAACTCATCCTGCAAACGGGCAAGACACTGCTGCCAAAGCGAAAGTGACACGGCGGACTCCACTCGAACAAGAACGATCAAAAAGAAAAGAATAAGACGTTATTTATGTGACTCATGATTTTTTGGCGCCTGCGTCATCCACGATTGTTTCATTCACAATTCAGACAGCAAGCACACCACATAGCGCGGCGGTTTACTCCGACGATCCCGTCAAAAGGATCGCTAACGGAACCGCGGATCATAACCTAATCCGCCGAAGAGATCTTCCCCTTCTGCACAGTTTCGATCCTTTTTATCCACAGGCTATTCTTATCGCAACACCCCGCAACACGGCAGAAGGGCGGCTAGCACACATTTTATCCGCCTGCGGTGAAGCGCCCCCAAGCCTACCCTCGGTGGCACGATCGTTACGGTGACATCGATCATGATCTTGCGGGACAGATCGTTGGAGGATCCTTGCGCTTTATAATAGAGTCCGTATAATTCCCTGCCCGCGCGTCTACGCCTTTTCTGTGCTCTGGCAGGCAGAAATTCCAAAAATAATCGGAATGGCTGGCGTGTTAAGTGTGATGTTAATTGACTCAGGACTGTACAATTATTACAATCCTGCCTCTTTCCGTTATATAGCTGTGATATGCGATTGAGGCGTCGGTCATTTTCACGCCGAACAGCCAAACGCGTTTACTGTGAAGTTATAATTTTCCAAGTTTAGGTAGAAATCGCCATGAAACGCACTTTCCAACCGTCCGTATTGAAGCGTAACCGTAGCCATGGTTTCCGTGCTCGTATGGCCACCAAAAATGGTCGTCAAGTTCTGGCCCGCCGTCGTGCGAAAGGCCGTACTCGTCTGTCTGTTTCTAAGTAATAAAAGCTAACCCACCGAGTGGTTAAGCTAGCATTTCCCAGGGAGTTACGTTTGTTAACTCCCAGTCATTTCACTTTCGTCTTCCAGCAACCGCAACGGGCTGGCACGCCGCAAATCACCATTCTCGGCCGCCTGAACTCGCTGGGGCATCCCCGCATCGGTCTTACCGTCGCCAAAAAGCATGTGAAACGTGCTCATGAACGCAATCGGATTAAACGCCTGACGCGCGAAAGTTTTCGCCTGCACCAACATTCATTGCCTTCAATGGACTTTGTCGTGCTTGTGAAAAAAGGGGTGTCTGAACTGGATAACCGTACTCTGACGGAAGCATTGGAAAAACTATGGCGTCGGCATTGTCGTTTGGCTCCCGACTCCTGATCGGGTTGATACGCGGTTATCAACTCGTTATCAGCCCGTTGCTCGGACCGCATTGTCGGTTCCAGCCAACGTGCTCGCAATACGGTATTGAAGCAATACGCAGGTTCGGCATGATAAAAGGCTGTTGGTTGACGCTTAAACGCGTATTAAAATGCCATCCTTTGAACCCTGGTGGTGATGATCCCGTACCGCCAAAAACCGACAATAACAGAGAACATTAACGATGGATTCGCAACGCAATCTTCTTCTCATCGCTCTGCTATTCGTAACCTTTATGCTTTGGCAGGCTTGGGAGACGGATAAAAATCCGCCAGCAACCACGCAGGCCATACAGCAGGCGACGAACGCAGTGACCGGTGATGCTACCAACCAGGGCGTACCAGCCAGCGGTCAAGGCAAACTGATCACAGTGAAAACCGATGTGCTGTCGCTGACAATCAACACGCGTGGCGGCGACATCGAGCAAGCGCATCTGCTGGCTTACCCGGACACATTGGGTTCAGATAAACCTTTCCACCTGCTGGAAACCACCTCCGAGTTTGTCTATCAGGCTCAGAGCGGTTTGACCGGCAAAAACGGCCCAGACAACCCGGCTAACGGCCCGCGTCCGCTGTTTACCACCACGCAAGATAGCTTCGAGCTGGCGGATGGTCAGAGCGAACTGCGCATCCCGATGACATACACTGCGGCTGACGGCGTCACCTACACCAAAACGTTTGTTCTGAAACGTGGCGACTATGCACTGAACGTTGACTATAGCGTCAACAACACCAGCTCTCAGCCTCTGGAACTCACGCTGTTCGGTCAGTTAAAACAGTCTATGGAATTGCCTAAGCACCGCGATACCGGCAGCAGCAACTTTGCACTGCACACTTATCGTGGCGCGGCGTTCTCTTCCAGTGAAGACAAGTACAAAAAGTACAGCTTCAGCGACATGGACGAAAACCTGAACATCACCACCAACGGTGGCTGGGTAGCAATGCTGCAACAGTACTTCGCAACCGCGTGGATTCCGACGACAACAGGCGCTAACACCTTCTATACCAACAAGCTGGGTAACGGTCAGGCCGCTATTGGCTTCAAATCCGCTCCGGTTGTGGTTGCCGCAGGTAGCCAGCAAGATCTGAAGACCACCCTGTGGGTCGGCCCAGAGATTCAGGACAAGATGGCTGCTGTCGCACCGCATCTGGATCTGACCGTAGATTACGGCTGGCTGTGGTTCATTTCTCAGCCGCTGTTTAAGCTGCTGAAATTCCTGCACAGCTTCATCGGCAATTGGGGCTTCTCCATCATTGCCATTACCTTTATCGTGCGCGGTATCATGTATCCGCTGACGAAAGCGCAATACACCTCAATGGCGAAAATGCGCTTACTGCAACCTAAATTGCAGGCTATGCGTGAGCGTATTGGTGATGACAAACAGCGCATGAGTCAGGAAATGATGGCGCTGTACAAATCAGAGAAAGTGAACCCGCTGGGCGGCTGCTTCCCGCTGCTGATTCAGATGCCAATCTTTCTGGCGCTGTATTACATGCTGATGGGCTCCGTTGAACTGCGTCACGCGCCGTTCGCTCTGTGGATTCATGACCTGTCTGCACAAGACCCGTACTACATTCTGCCGATCCTGATGGGCGTGACGATGTTCTTCATCCAGAAGATGTCACCAACCACCGTGACCGATCCAATGCAGCAGAAGATCATGACCTACATGCCGGTCATCTTTACGGTCTTCTTCCTATGGTTCCCGTCAGGTCTGGTTATGTACTACATTGTCAGCAACCTGGTTACCATTCTCCAGCAGCAGTTGATTTACCGCGGTCTGGAAAAACGTGGCTTGCATAGCCGCGAGAAAAAATAATCCGGTTGATGGCTAACCGATAGAAAGCGTAAGGCGGTCATTGACCGCCTTATTTTTTTAACGGCTGCTTTATCAGCCAAGATACGTAAAATAGCCTGCCAAACAGGCATCAATGCAGAGAGAACATCATGAGTAATACCGACACCATCGTCGCCCAAGCCACGCCACCGGGACGCGGAGGCGTGGGTATTTTACGCATTTCAGGACAGGCCGCCGCCGACGTCGCGCATACCGTTCTGGGTAAGCTCCCCAAGCCTCGCCACGCCGATTACCTGCCGTTCCGTGATGCCAACGGCACCACGCTCGATCAGGGCATTGCCCTCTGGTTTCCTGGCCCGAACTCCTTTACGGGGGAAGACGTGCTGGAGCTTCAGGGTCACGGCGGTCCGGTTATTCTTGATTTACTTCTGCAACGTATCCTGACGCTATCTAACGTGCGGATTGCACGTCCTGGTGAATTCTCTGAACGTGCCTTCCTGAACGACAAACTCGATCTTGCGCAGGCGGAAGCCATTGCCGATCTGATTGATGCCAGCTCGGTACAGGCCGCGCGCTCCGCACTGAACTCTCTGCAAGGCGTATTCTCCACCCGTATAAATCAGTTAGTGGAAGCACTTACTCACCTGCGAATCTACGTCGAAGCTGCCATCGACTTCCCGGATGAAGAGATCGACTTTCTCTCTGATGGCAAAATTGAAGCACAGCTCAATGGCGTGATGGCCGATCTGGACGCCGTCAGAGCCGAAGCGCATCAGGGTAGCCTGCTACGTGAAGGGATGAAGGTCGTGATTGCGGGTCGCCCTAATGCCGGTAAATCCAGCTTACTCAATGCGTTAGCCGGTCGTGAAGCCGCCATTGTGACGGATATTGCGGGAACGACACGCGACGTATTACGCGAGCACATCCATATCGATGGTATGCCGCTGCATATCATCGACACCGCCGGGCTGCGCGATGCAAGCGACGAAGTCGAGCGCATTGGTATTGAGCGAGCCTGGCAGGAAATCGAACAGGCCGATCGCGTGCTATTCATGGTAGACGGCACCACCACGCAGGCGACCGAGCCTGAGCAGATCTGGCCAGAATTTATGGCGCGCCTGCCAAAAACGCTGCCGATTACCGTGGTGCGCAACAAAGCTGACGTGACTGGCGAAGCGCTCGGCATCGAAGATGTGAATACTCACTCACTTATCCGACTTTCCGCCCGCACGGGTGAAGGCATCGATACGCTGCGCGACCACCTCAAGCAAAGTATGGGGTTCACCAGCAACACAGAAGGCGGTTTTCTGGCTCGACGTCGCCACCTGCAAGCACTCGAACTGGCTGCACAGCATCTGATTCAGGGCAAAGAACAGCTGGTGAGTGCCTACGCGGGAGAACTGCTGGCAGAAGAACTGCGGCTGGCACAACAGGCCTTAAGTGAAATCACCGGCGAGTTCACCTCTGACGACCTGCTAGGCCGTATTTTCTCGAGCTTTTGTATCGGGAAGTGATTTGCTCTCCCCGATATTATTCGTCGGGGAAATTACTCCCATCCTCTCATGAGCCGTCTCGATCTAGCCAGCAACCCGGTCAGGATTGCCTCACTGATATGAGTAGGAAAATCCACTGGCAGTTGACTTCCAACAGTCGTAATGACGTTATCAACGGTTTGTGCAAACTCCGCCAGAATGTTTTCCATTGATTCTCTGGCAAACCCAACGGCCTTCGCCGTCTGGAAAAAATGCCGGGGAAAGATCTGCTCAATCGCATATTTCTTGCCTCTTGAGCCAGTTAATCCCATCGCCGGATACATAGAGAGAATGTCATAGAAAGGCGTGAGTCGATATCGCCCCTCAGATTCAATAAACAAGGAAAAATTTTTCGCATGACCATCCGTTGCAGCCAATAGCCAAAACAGTACCTGAGCCTGCATAAAGCGATAACGATCTCTTTCTGGATCAACCGAACCCAATAGAAACGACATAATGGCGGAAATACCCGGTCCACCATGATTTTCATATTTCAGTGCGGAAGGAACGTTTAATACCTGACAAAAATCCTCTTGTGGTAGCCGCATAATCCAACTGACATCCGAGGCGTATTTACGATCAAAACGCTCCACCGCCAGCGCCTTTATCTTGCCAGCTTTGATCATAAAACAGTGCGGCACTGGCAGCCCAAATGCCTTGGCAATGAGCAGGCACAGATACTCATTTTCAACGCTGTCAGACATATCAATTGAGTAAGAGTGACTCTCGATTTTACCAATCGGTAGCTTGATGATGTGGGTAGTTGGTGTGGCATTGAGAGGCAGGCACCAGTGATCATCCAGATAAAGCAGCGCCGTCTTTTCCTGTGCACCTGCGATAGAAATACGAAAATCGTCTTCAGTGTCAATCATACCCAGCGGGGCATCGTACAGATATCCGGTCAGTATGTTTTCAAGCTGCTGCTCGGATAAGGTTTTGTATTCGATCTTTTTTATATCGTGCACAGGTGAACCCTGCGGCACTAATTGTAACGCCCCGACACTGTCTTGCCCCACTTTAGCCAGCAGATCAAACGGTTGGGTGGAATCCGTGTGATACCTGGCGACAATCCGTCTTCTGATATCCGGGTTATCCGGCAACAAATTGTCGAAGAAATTATAAACCTCATCACCTTGATAGGACTGATGACGTAGCGGCACAGAAAGCGAAATGGGGCGACTCCCCGGCAACCCGAGCCAGTTCGCATCATAGGAAAAATGATGTGCTCCACTGCCCGTTTTGGTCAGAATCCCCACCCGATAGCCGTTCATGTAAACATCGAGCGCAGCCATTACCATTCTTCCTTCCAGGATGATGCAACAGAGGCTTCGTTATTGGTGGTGTCCACATTCCGGGGCGTAACAGTAAGTTCTAAATTCAATGCCGACAGGATTTTAAAGAAGGTTTCCAGCTTAGTGGAATCAGGATGTTGCTCGAAACTGGATACCGTATCCTGGCGAATACCCACTTTACTGGCCACTTTCCCTTGTGAAAGCTTCTGCGTGATACGAACATCTTTCAGATAGCTGCTAAGCTGCTTGCTGTTGGTGACCTTCATCCTCTTATCCTATCGGTTATAGACGATAGAATAAATATTACACGCTTTAGCAGGTAAAATAAGAATTACACGCTATAACCGTTAACCGTGCATTTACCTGTTATGGCGTGTAAATAGAATATAAGCAATAAGGCGGGTACAGAAGAACAAGAGGGATAAGATGATTCAACTTCATGCCACACACAAACTATTCAGTCATTTACCACTGAATGACAGCAGTCAACTTGCTGTTACACCACGCAGCCAGTGGTTATTTACGCAACCCACCGTAGATATCAACCCACTGAGCAGTTGGCACGGAAATCTAATCACCTTACAGCGCCGGAATTGCGTACTGCTAGTTCATGACGCCACCCGATTTCCTTTGGTACTTCCGGCGTTGATAAAGAAGGATTTCGCAGAGCTAAACGACCACTTCACGGATAGCTTCATCAATACCCTACTCAAGTGTGGTGCAGATGAAGATCAACTCAACGCAGCACAACATTATTTACGCCCACTTCAGGTGGATACGCAGTGCAGCCGTTCTGTGCAGGGCACATTGAATCAGATGAAAGGGGATGTTGAGCACATTGTGCGATTTGATAACCTCAACATTGCTGAATTGGCGGGTTACTCCCTCGGTCAATCACTAGCTGATAGACCCTGTTCAGTTAAAGATCGCGGATATCTTTGGCCACAGAAAGAAATGCTGTCATTACTGTCTAGGTTAGCGGTTGTGTAATAGTAATCGGCCCAGAACTATCCCCGAGCCGATTTTTAAGCGTTACTTTTTAGGCGTTATTTCAGCGTCGCTTTCACTACCGCAGACAGCGGCGTTGTTGGGCGACCAATCAGGCGACTCAGTTGCTTACCGTCATCAAACAGACCACCTTCGGATGCGCCCGTGTCTGAATCCGCAATAATCTGCGCGAACCCCTCAGGCAGCCCGGCTGAAACCAGCGCGGCGGCAAACTCCGCTTCAGACAGGTTTTGATAACCGATATTTTTACCAGACTGTTTGCTGACTTCCGCCGCCAGCTCTGCCAGCGTGTAAGGCTCATCACCAGCCAGTTCGTAAACCTTGCCAGCCTGTCCTTCCTGCGTCAGCACCGCGACCGCAGCGGCAGCGAAATCTTCGCGCGTTGCTGAGGTAATTTTCCCCTCACCTGCGCTACCGATAAATACACCGTGTTCCAGCGCAGCAGGGATGCTGGCCGCGTAGTTTTCGGTATACCAGCCGTTGCGCAGCAAGACATACGGTAAGCCAGACGCTTTCAGAAGCGCTTCTGTCTGCTGATGCTCTGCTGCCAGCGCCAGAGGCGATTTATCCGCGTGTAACAGGCTGGTGTATGCGACCAGCTTCACACCAGCTTTCACCGCCGCATCGATGACATTGCGGTGTTGTACCGCACGCTGACCCACTTCGCTCGAAGAGATCAGCAGCACCTTATCCACACCTTGCAGCGCGGAAGCCAGCGCTTCTGGCTGATTGTAATCCGCCGCTTTCACCTGCACGCCTTTTGCCGACAGATCGGCAACTTTATTCACATCACGCACCAGCGCCACGATGTCGCTCGCCGGAACCTTCTCTAACAGTTGTTTGATAACCAAACGGCCCAGTTGGCCGGATGCACCAGTAATAGCAATCATCTCAAGCTCCTTTTATTGACTGTCTTTTATTAACCGTCTTTTGTTAACAAGAACTGGCTGGCATAATATCGGCAAAGCTAATTTTAAGTAAGTACATACATAAAGGTAAGTATAGTGAGTCAACCCAAAACACCAGCAGATTTATTGCTACCCATTCTGCCAGCTGGTGATGTCTTTGCTGAGAAATGCCCTTCTCGCCAGATACTTAACCACGTTACCAGTCGCTGGGGTGTGCTGATTTTGATCGCATTACTTGATGATACGCATCGCTTCAGCCAGTTGCGTCGACGGATTGGCGGCGTGAGCGAGCGCATGTTGGCGCAAACTCTGCAATGGCTGGAAAGTGATGGTTTTGTCCTGCGAACAGCCTATCCGGTTGTTCCGCCGCATGTTGAGTACAGCCTGACACCGTTAGGCAAAGAGGTTGGCGAGCGGGTAAAAGAGTTGGCGGTATGGGTCGAAGGGAATCTGGACGACATTCTGGCAGCGCAGCAGTCCAGCGAGCAACAATCCATCAAACCATAATCAAACGATCATCGATAAAACAATGCGCGTCATGGACAGAGGAGCTTACTCAGGAAGAAGCCGTACGCTCAGGTAGCAGGCGGGAAATATCAGAGAAAATGGCTTTCCAGGTCTCGTCATCGACCGCCATAAAGCCAAAATAGCGCAGCAGGAATGCCCCTTCGGATGCCAGAAACGCCAGCCGAGCATCTCGCCCTTCCTGCGAATTCAGATCAAGCCCTGCCAACTGGCTGTCATACCACGCCTGCGATCTAGCAAGGTGTTCAGGCATATTCAACAGCGAGGCCATCATGCCCGCCGCCCGATCGCCTTCTGCAGCATCCGTCCGATAAGTGATATCAACGTGTGCACGCACCCTGGCTTCCCGGCTATCATCCGTACCGATGCACACGGCAGCCATCTCATCAAACTCGTCTTCCCAACGCTGATACATCGCGTTAATTAGCTCATCTTTCGTCCCGAAGCTCGACTGAATACCGCCTTTTGTCACGCCCGCAGCTTTAGCGACTGCATCGATCGTCAGCGCAGCCGTTCCCTGCGTGCGGACAATCTGCTCCGCCGCATCCAACACGCATGCACGATTAATGCTCTTATGACGCCCCATATCTTCCCCAATTTAAAATACGTTTGTATTTAAAAGGCAATTCTATATCATCGGAACGCTATCCAACAGATGAAAAATAGAAGTTCAAGGTAGAGATCCTGCTATGCAATCACCAAAGAAGTGGCTGATCCTGGCCATTGTTTCCAGCGCACTGTTCCTGATTGTTATCGACATGACGGTGCTGTACACCGCACTCACGACCTGCACGCGACTGCATCGGAAAAGCTGTGGATCGTTAATATCTATGCGCTGGTTGCCTCCGGTTTACTGCTGGGGACGGGCACATTGGGCGATAAGCTGGGCCATAAACCTCTATTTATTTCCGGGCTGGTGGTCTTTGGTGCGGCGTCCTTGTTTGCCGCTTATTCGCCCACACCCAGTCTGCTTGTCGCTGCCCGCGCGCTACTGGCAGTAGGTGCGGCGATGATGATGCCTGCCACACTGTCGATTATTCGTCTGACATTTACTGATGAACGGGAACGCGCACTGGCGATCGGTATCTGGGCTGCGGTGGCCTCCGGCGGCGCAGCGTTTGGTCCCGTGATGGGCGGGATACTGCTTGAGTACTTCTGGTGGGGATCGGTTTTCCTCATTAACGTACCAGTCGTTTTGCTTGCGCTCATCATGGGAATCACCGTGATTCCACACCGGCCGGGCAACGCCTCCCACCGCTGGGATTTCATCGGTTCTCTATTAATCATGGTAGGTTTGATTGGTATCACCTATGCCATCAAAGAGCTGGGCAAGCGGGTTCCGTCTTATGAAGATGCGCTCATCGCTCTGCTCATCGGCGTGGCGTTCATTACCCTGTTCGTTCGGCGTCAGCGTAACAGCAAGCATCCTCTGGTCGATTTCTCTCTCTTCCGCCTGCGGCCTTTCAGCGCGGCCGTAGCCGCAGCTATCGTAGCTGCGGCCGCATTGATCGGTATGGAGCTGGCTTTCACTCAGCGATTGCAGTTAGTCGTCGGACTGTCTCCGCTACAGGCGGGATTGTTCATTTTACCGCTATCGCTGGCGTCCTTTATCTCTGGCCCGTTAACCGGAAAGATACTGCCGCGCGTGAATAGTGGGACAATGCTAGCCGCTGGCCTGTTGATTTCGGGGCTGGGAATGGGAAGCTATCTGCTGCTGCACAATGCGCCCACCATTATACAAATCATCAGCCTAACCGTTATTGGCGCAGGCGTGGGCTCCACCATGACGGCTGCATCGAGCACTATTATGCAGGTTGCTCCAGCGTCAAAAGCAGGTATGGCGGCTTCAATCGAAGAAGTGTCCTATGAATTAGGGGGCGCGACGGGCGTGACGCTGATGGGCAGTTTGCTGTCTTTCGCTTATTCCGCAACGTTTATGCTACCCGCTGGGTTTGCCGCACCGGACACCGCGTATGACAGCCTGGACGAGGCATTAATCTTTGCCGAATCCTTACCGGAAAATATGCGACAGGTGCTTACCACACAGGCCCATTCTGCCTTTGATTCGGGTTTTTCCATTGTGCTGGCCGCAGCCACGCTGATCCTGCTGCTGACCGCGGCCTTCGTCTGGACAACCCGCCATAATAAACAGCATCGTCATCAGGCTGCTGATGTATAGCACTCGGTTAAGACGATAAAAAACGCCGTTCAATAATGAACGGCGTTGATGATGTAGCGGTGTACTACCATGTAACGATGTACTACCTAGAAATTTAGTAGGTTTCTTTACCGTATTGCAGTGAACGAGGCCCGTACAGCATACCGCGTGGATTACCCGCCGCCAGCAGGCGCGCGCTGGTCACGCCAGCAACATCGTGGCCTTTATCGGAGATCGTGTCTGCGATTTGATTCACCGCAGCCTGTACCAGAATACCGATGATGCCGCCGTTAGAATTTGACTGCTGTTCGTTGCTGGACGCCGTTGCGCTTCCGCTCCACAGCAGTTTTCCGGTACGCAGATCAACCAGACGCGCATCCGCAGAAACGCGGGTTTCGCTATTAATCACGATGTATGACGTGCCGTACTCTTTTACGTCCAAATACAGCGCAGCATCAGCACCAAAGATTTGATGCAGCTTCGCCGTACTCAGCGCATGAATATCCGCCGCGGTCGACAGACCATTCTGTTTGAACGTTTCGTCAACTACAGCGACAGGCAAGACGTAGTAACCCGACTCCGCCAGCGGATACGTGACCTGAGAAAGCAGGCTATAGCTCGCTTTCACATCTGGGGAATGGTTAACAGGCGGCAATACCAGAATGGACTTAGGCTTGCTCTGCTTAAATGCCGTGTAATCATAAGGAACGGGTTTAGCACAGCCGGTCAGCGCCAGCGCAAAAACCAGACCACATAATCCTAAGAAACGATTCATTTAATGCTCCCTTTATTTTTACTCAACAGGAAGTCCATAAAAGGTGCTGATTCAGGGAATTTCGCTTTTTCAGTTTCAAACTGTTGGCGAGCTTCACTATCACGGCCAGTATTGGCGTACAGCAACCCGAGTTGAGCATAGAGTCCCGGTGGGACAGGTTTATTGGCGGCTTTGGCTTTTTCGATCGATTCATTCAAAGCAAGAATCTGCTGCTCTGGGCCGACTTTATCCTGTTGATAATAATCGTAAAGCGCAGGCTGATATTTATCCCAGCTGTAAATCGTTTTTGGCGCAGACGCACAGCCTGCTAATACTGCCGCTGCCAGTAGCAGGACAATTTTCTTATGAGATAACATGGTTATATTCCTATTCCATTAGTTCGCTGGGCGCCAGGCACCACTTTCAATTCCTGCAACCAGATTGTTGACGGCTTCACGAATAGCCAAATCCAACACTTTGCCGTTCAGCGTAGAGTCATAGCTGGCCGTACCGCCAAAACCGATAATTTCACGGTTGGATAAGGTGTACTCGCCCGCACCCTGTACGGAATACACCACTTCAGACGTTTGTACGTTCACCACGTTTAACGTGGTTTTTGCGTAAGCGACCTGTGTTTTACCGCGACCCAGGATGCCCCACAGCTGATGGTCACCCACTTCTTTGCGGCCAAACTCGGTCACATCGCCGGTAATAACATAGCTAGCGCCTTTCAGCGTCTGCGTTTGTCCTTTAATACCCGCTTCCGCTTTCAGCTCTTCCATGTTGGTACGATCCAACACATTAAAGCGGCCGCTCTGCTGAAGATGGCTAACAAGAATGGTTTTGGATTGATTACCTAAACGGTCAACGCCATCAGAAAAAATACCGTTCATGTAGTTAGAGCGGTTTTCAAATTTTCCGATGGAAATCGGGCTGCGAACACCCTGATAAGGCGTACTGTAAGAAGTCACTTTTTGTGCTTCTACGGTACGGGAAGACTCTGTGGCACATCCGCTCAATAATGCAGCCGACATGAATACAGAACAAAGAACGACTTTTTTATTCATAACACTATCCCTTAGTGACAATCCATTAACCTGAGCAACGCCCTGTTATTGATTCATAATGAAAATGCCGTAAACACGTTATTTAGCTGCAACATTGTTTTGATGCAACAGTGTTTTTCTGCATATAAATAGCGCCAAACATTATGAGGCGAGTAAGTAAAAGTAACGAGTTATTTCATCAAAAATAATAAAAACCAGAATTTTTACCCGAGATAAACCACTGTAAACCAGACAAAAAACAAGGTTATATACAACCAGACCATTACTTTCGCATAACATTACAACTCACTGAAACGATTCAATAATTTTATTAGTAACACGTATGAGATTTAACATTAACCGACTTTTTACCTGCTCTATATCAAGGTCAGGGTGTTATCCAGCTATTAGGATAAAGGCCACGATCGAGGGATCCAGAGTAGGAAAAGGTAATGAACCGATTTGTTATTGCCAGTACTCAAGACTGTATGGGGTGCCATGCATGCGAAATCGCCTGTGTCATTTCACACAATGACGAGCGCTATCCAGATAGTGCCGCGGTGTTTCAGCCCAGAATCAAGGCATTCAATACGCCAACGCTGCGGGCTGCCGTAACCTGCCGTCACTGTGAAGATGCCCCCTGCGCCAGCGTATGCCCAACGCAGGCCTTGATCAGAAAAGACAATAGCATTCAGCTCGTTCAGGAAAAGTGCATCGGCTGCAAAAGCTGTGTACTGGCTTGCCCGTTCGGCGCGATGTCCATGGTGACAAGCCCGGTGGACAACAGCGCCATCGCCCATAAATGCGATCTCTGCGCCGATCGTCCAGAAGGACAAGCGTGTGTAGAAGCCTGTCCGACTCAGGCCTTACAGCTCGTCAGCGAGCAAACGTTAGCGGCCCGCCGTCAGGAGAAACAACAGGTAATGGCGTTGCGCTCCTCCGCTCACTGGCAGCGTGAAACGCCCGTGCTGAAAGCGCAGACAACCCATCCGCTCAGCAAAAGAAAAAACTGGCCGCGCCGGGATGCCGAGAAAAAACCGCTGATCCAGAGAACCTCCACGTTTGATGAAATCTATCATGGCTTCTCCGTGCAGCAGACGGAAGATCAGGCTGACCGCTGCCTTTCTTGTGGCAAACGCGCGATCTGCGAGTGGACCTGCCCGCTGCATAACAATATTCCCGAGCTGCTGAGTCTGGCCAAACAGGGGCGCATTCTTGAAGCCGTAGAACTGTCGCACCAAACCAGCAGCCTGCCGGAAATCTGTGGCCGAGTGTGCCCGCAGGATCGACTATGTGAAGGCGCCTGTACGCTGGGTAAAGAGTACGGCGCCATCACCATCGGCAACGTTGAGCGCTACATTACCGATACCGCAATGGCAATGGGCTGGTCGCCCGACATGACGCGTGTCGTTCCCAGCGGCAAACGCGCGGCGATCGTCGGTGCGGGTCCGGCTGGGCTAGCCTGTGCCGATGTGCTAGCACGCAACGGTGTGCAGGCCGTGGTGTTCGATCGTCACCCGGAAATTGGTGGGCTGCTCACGTTCGGGATTCCATCGTTCAAGCTGGATAAAGACGTCCTGATCCATCGTCGTGAAGTGTTCAATGCAATGGGAATCGAATTCCGGCTGAATACCGAAGTAGGGAAAGATATTTCTCTGGCTCAGCTTCTGGACGACTATGACACCGTTTTCCTCGGCGTGGGCACCTACCGCTCCATGAAGGCCAACATTGATAATGAAACAGCTCCCGGCGTCTTCGATGCGCTTCCATTCCTGATCGCCAATACCAAGCACGTTATGGGACTACCTGAATTAGACGACGAACCCTATATCTCGATGGCGGGAAAACGTGTTGTGGTGCTGGGCGGTGGAGATACCGCAATGGACTGCCTGCGCACCTCCGTTCGACAAGGTGCGATATCCGTAACCTGCGCGTATCGTCGCGATGAAGCGAATATGCCAGGCTCGAAAAAAGAGGTGAAAAACTCCCGCGAAGAAGGTGTGGAATTCCTGTTTAACGTTCAGCCACAAAAAATCTGCCTGAATGAACAAGGCGAAGTGTGCGGAATTAGTCTGGTTCGCACCGAACTGGGCGAACCCGATGCCAGCGGCCGTCGCCGTCCGCGCCCCATTCCTAATTCGGAATTCGTGCAACCTGCAGAGGCCGTGATAACCGCCTTTGGTTTTCAGTCACACAGTATGCCGTGGCTGGAAGACGCCGACGTCGGTCTGGATAACTGGGGATACATCACCGCCCCCTTGAATAGTCAAATACCTTGCCAGACCAACCATCCGCGTATTTTTGCCGGTGGCGATGCCGTGCGCGGTGCCGATCTGGTCGTGACCGCTATTGCCGACGGCCGCAAAGCTGCATTGGGAATGATTGCGACAATGGGGCTGACCGCCGTCACGGGTACGATTCCCGCACACCCGCAGCGCCCCGAAATGAACGCAACCCGCGAGGAGCTCCGCTCATGAATCAATTTGTTATCGCCGAAGCAGAAAAATGTATCGGTTGCCGAACCTGTGAGATCGCCTGCGCGGTAGCCCATAGCGGTGGTCAAAGTGCACAACTGCGTCCTTCGCACTTCTTTCCCCGCCTGAAGGTCGTGAAAAGCGCCAGCGTCAGCGTGCCGGTTCTGTGCCGCCAGTGTGAAAATGCACCCTGTGCCAGCGTGTGTCCGAATGATGCGCTGGTGCGCGATCGGGATAGCATTCAGGTTATTCAGTCCCGCTGCATCGGCTGCAAAAGCTGCGTCGTCGCCTGTCCTTTCGGGGCCATCAATGTGGTGACAAAAGCGTCGAATGACGAGGGGGAAGCGCACCTCACGCAAAGCGAGGTCCACAAATGTGATTTATGCGTGGATGTCGCCCAGAGCCCTTCCTGCGTCAGCGTGTGTCCGACATCGGCGCTGCGATTAGTGACAGCGGATGAGTTGCGCAAGCAGACGTTGGAAAAACAGCGGCGTTCCGCACTGGGGTGGCCAAGCCATTAAAACAGACTGGAAGGTGGCGAACAGGGAAAGATCGCCACAAAACACACTACGCAGGAAATTCGGTGTGCCTAATTAATAATTATCGCCGATTTATCCATCGATTTTTCTTTAGATCACATATTAGTCTGATAATATGCATCGGTAATGCCTGATAGGTTCCCATCTTTTATCACGATCACGGAGTGAACAATGACCTGCCATTTTGTCAGGTGGACAAGCACGGAAGCGCTTCCTGACTTACAAAGACTGCCCGATAGGCTCATCTCATCAACACAAGGTTTTTCAGCCAAACGCCGCGAGCGTTATCTGAAAAGTCGAGTGCTGCTGGCTGAGATGATGTTCTATTTTTTCGGCTATCCGCTGTTGCCCACGCTACTCGTGTCCCCTGAGGGACGCCCTTATTTTGCCGATCCCAATATGCCCAATTTCAGCATCGGCTATGCAGGCAATACTATCGCCATCCTCCTGAGCGAAGAAGGCAGCGTCGGTATGGATATCGAAATCGTTCATGTCAGGCCAACGAATCAGGCCGTCCCACAGATGCAGGCACAGACACAGGCCGAACAGGCGTGGATCGACGCACAGCGCGATCCGCTGGAAGCAGCAACGCAGCTATGCACCATCCGCCAGTCATTGATGAAAATCCCTGGCGTGAACAGCCACCCTCCCAATAACCTGAAACTCCACCCCGCCTCTGGCAGGCTGCGTTCAACCTGCACCCCCGCCGTAGAAGTGATGAGCGATGTTGATGATTACCTTGCCTGGGCCTGCGCCCATATCCCCACGCTTAACCGATTGATCATGTGGAAATACACGTCGGCAACGGGCATGAGAAAGTCGGGGGAAATTCTACAGCAGCAGCGCCAGTCTGTACGCTATATGAAATTAACCAGCCATACGATAGAAAAAGCCACCTCTACCGCCTCACAGTAGCCAGCCACCTTGTCGCAGGCTGAGGCTCCGGGAAAGCCCCGGAGCCACGAACACATTAATGCCCGTCGATAAACACGATTTTCAGCAGGAACAACAGCGCAACTACGACCACGCAAGGACTGATTTCACGCCAGCGACCCGTCGCCAACTTCATCACACAGTAAGAAATGAAGCCCAGCGCGATCCCTTCAGTAATAGAGAAGCTGAACGGCATCATCACCGCGGTAATAAAGGCCGGTACGGCTTCCGTCAAGTCATCCCACTTCACGCGCGCCAGGCTGGACGTCATCAATACGCCCACGTAAATCAGTGCGCCCGCGGCCGCATAGGCAGGCACCATCCCCGCCAACGGCGACAGGAAGATCACCAGCAGGAACAGCAGGCCTACAACCACAGCCGTCAGGCCGGTACGTCCACCCACAGATACGCCAGAAGAGCTTTCAATATACGCGGTAACGGAGGATGTCCCGATAAATGAACCGGCCACAGAGCTAACGCTATCGACATACAGTGCCTGCTTCATGCGCGGGAACTTACCACGAGCATCAACCAGACCGGCTTTATCCGTCACGCCAATCAGCGTACCGGAGGAATCAAACAGGTTAACCAGCATGAAGGAGAAAATAATGCCGGACATCCCGAGGTTCAGTGCCCCAGCCAGATCAACCTGACCCACCACCGACATGACGCTCGGCGGCATGGAGAACACGCCAGAATACGTCACATCGCCCAGCAGCAGGCCAATTGAGGTGGTCACCACGATGGAGATCAGTACCGCGGCGTGAATATTACGTGAGGCCAGCGCCACAATAATGAAAAAGCCCAGAGCACCCAGCAGCACGCTGTGTGACGTCAGGTTACCAATCGTCACCAGCGTTTCAGGGTTAGGAACGATAATGCCGGCGTTTTTCAGGCCCATCATGGCAATGAACAGGCCGATACCGCTGGCGATACCCAAACGCAGGCTGAGCGGGATATTGGCGATCATCCAATAGCGAATCTGGAAGATAGTCAGCAACAGGAAACCGATTGCGCCCCAGAAAATAGCACCCATCGCAACCTGCCATGGGAGACCCATCGCGCCAACAACGACAAAAGCGAAAAATGCATTCAGTCCCATTGCCGGAGCCAGCGCCACAGGCAGGTTAGCCAGCAGCCCCATCAAAATGCTGCCGAATGCCGCAATCAGACAGGTGGTCACAAAGACCGCTTTGGTATCCATCCCCGCCACGCCCAGAATCTGCGGGTTAACAAAAACGATGTAGACCATCGTCAAAAACGTCGTGAAACCGGCAATCGTTTCCGTACGTGCTGTCGTGCCGTGTTGTTTAAGTTTAAACACGCGCTCCAGCAGGCCCTGCTCGGTAGCAAGACCGGGTTGTGATTTATTCATTAGTAACAATCCAAAGAAGGGAATAACTGTCGTCGGGTATCCTATAACAAAACGCTGCGTTTTTACGTTGATCCCACGTTTTTTTTCATCGAATAAGAAGAACCTATTAACGTCATGGCTATTGCGCCGCCATCCCTCAATTTAAACCCCTTAATTTTATGCAAGATCGCTCTGAAAATGGCTTTGTAGGTCGCAATATCGGGTCAATTAGTTAAAGTAGGAGCTTCATCTTTTATTTCATCGATAAGGATTGGTCATGCCCCGTATTGAATGCGTCTTCTTCGACTGTGATGGCACGCTGGTTGATAGCGAAGTGCTGTGTTGCCAGGCTTATGTGAATATCTTCATCCCGTATGGGGTGAACTTATCGCTGGAGGAGGTGATAAAAACCTACAAGGGCGTGAAGCTGTACGAGATTATTGCCCGCATCAGCCAGCAGCATGGCTTAACCGTGTCGGTAGATGATGCGGAGCGTCATTTCCGGCAAGAAGTGAAACGTCTGTTCGATGAGTTCCTGCAACCTATCGAGGGCGCACGTGAGTTAGTGCAGTCGATTACTGTCCCAATGGCCGTGGTGTCCAACGGCCCGGTCAGCAAGATGCACCATTCGCTCGGCCTGACGCACATGCTCGATCTGTTTGGCGACCATCTCTACAGCGGCTACGATCTGAAAAAATGGAAACCCGACCCGGCGGTGCTGTATCACGCTGCCGAGCAGTTACAGCTTCCCATCGAACACTGCATTCTGGTTGAAGATTCCTCTGCTGGTGTACAGGCAGGCATTGCTGCGGGCATTCCGGTGTTCTATTACTGCGCCGATCCCCATAACCAACCGATCCATCACCCGCTGGTCACGATGTTCGACGATATGCGCGAACTGCCGCAAATCTGGCGCGAAAAAGGCTGGAACATAACTGCGCAGGAATAAACCACCAAAAGGCAGTTTGAGGTTACTGACAAAGGTCACCGAGCGGGAGTAACGGATAGATCGTAAAGACGCTGCAAGTACATCCATGTAAGCTCGAATTGCGCCATCCCTGGCGCAAACGCTTTACTCTTCTATTCCGTTAATCCCGTTTTTGTTCTGCAAATAGGTTTGTCGACAATCCGCATCCTCAGGCTGGCTTATTCCGCCACCACAGCAAACGCCGTTTCGGCTGCTTTTCCTGCTGGTTAAAACGGGCGTTAACCCCGTTCGCCAGCAGCTCCAGCGACAGACAAAACACAAAGTAGACCAGCGCGACAAACAGGAAAACCTCCATCGGGTAGACCATGCTGCGGTTATTGACCTGCGTAGCAAGAAACGTCAGCTCGCCAACTCCGACAATGTAGGCCAGTGAGGTATCTTTAATCAGAGAAATCCATTGGTTGATGAAGGAAGGCACCATCATCCGCAGCGCCTGCGGCAGCACTATCTGCCATAACACCTGCCAGCGGCTTAGCCCCAGCGAGAGTCCAGCCTGCCACTGGCCGCGCCCGATGGCGACAATACCGGCCTTCACACCATGCGCCAGATACGCCGAGGCGATCAGCGCCAGTGCACAAACCACGGTAGTAATTTCAGGGATATCGACGCCAAAAACGATCGGCAGCAGGAAGTACGTCCAGAAAATCAGCATGATGACGGGAATCGCCCGGAAGAACCCCAGTATCATCGCCAACAGTGCACTCCACCAGCCTCGGGACATCGCTAGCGCCACGCCTAAAATCGTACCCAATATGGCAGACGCTATGCCCGCCAGCAGGCTCATCACCAGCGTCAGCGCCGCGCCACCCAGCGGGCCATCTGGGAACGTTCCCCACATCAAATAGTCGATGTTATCGGTGATAACGGTAAAATCCATCTTAGTGTCTCTCCGCCAGACTGCGCTGCTGACGCCACATGCCCCAGCCTTCCATCACCGCAATAATCATGATGTACAACACCGTCGCCACACCAAATGCCTGAAACGTACGCAGGGTTTCCGTCTCTACCTGACGCGACGCGTAGGACAATTCAGCAACACCAATCGCCATCGTCAACGACGAGTTCTTAACGATATTCATGTACTGCCCAAGCAGCGGCGGCAGGGCGATTTTTAGCGCCTGTGGCAACACCACATAACGCATGGATTGGAAACCAGTTAACCCCAAAGCATGCGCGGCATACTTCTGCCCGCGTGCTACGCCGCGAATACCGGAGCGGATCTCCTCCGCAATAAACGCACTGGAGTAGAGCGTCAACCCTGCCAAGCCCGCCAGAAACTCAAAAGAAGGCCATGCCAGCGTCGTACCCAGCAGCGAAATGGCATGGGAGGTATTCAGCCATTGCATCATCTCTGAGGGAAAAAGCTGCCCGGCGCCGAAATACCAGAAAAATAGCTGCACCAGCAGCGGTGTATTACGAAATAGCGAGCTATACGCCACAACAACGCCACGCAGTACACGAATCTGGCTGTCTCTGACCGCCGCCAACAGAAAACCCAACACCGTAGACAGAACGATCGTACTTAGGGAAAGACCCAGCGTGATCAGGAAACCGTGCCACAGCCAGATGAGGTATTGAGGAGCCAACAGCCACGACTCAAGCGATTGCAGCGCCGTATCCATGCGTTTTATCTCTCTTTGTCATTATTACGAGGTACAAATAGAAATGCCCTCTGCATGCAGAGGGCTGAGATCATAGCACTGAAGGCGTCAGCTATCAGGATTTAGGTTGTTGATCCAGCGGGGCAAAGGTGAAGTCGCCACGCGGCTGGGATGATTTCGTGCTCGGCCCGAACCAGCGATCGTAAATCGTCTTCGCTTCACCCTGTTTTTCCAGGTTAATCAGCGTGTCGTTAATTTTCGTCGTCAGACGCTCTTCGCCCTTCGGAATCCCGACGCCCTGATACTCTTTGGTAATGCTGAACGGAGAGATTTCAAACTCAGCCTTCTGTGCATCAGGCACGTTAGCCAGCAGGCCGACCAGTTTGGCATCATCCTGCGTGATGGCCTGAACGTTGCCGTTACGCAGCGCAGCGAAAGCCAGCGGCGTATCGTCGTAGGAAATCACTTTGGCTGTCGGGTAATGCTCGCGCAGGGTAATCTCCTGCACGGTGCCTTTATCCGCGCCGATGCGCAGCGTTTTGATGTCTTCCGGCGTTTTCAGCACGCCTTTACGGGCGATGAATTTTTGCCCGGTAGCGAAGTAAGGAATACTAAAGTTAACCTGCTTGGCACGCTCATCGGTAATGGTGAAGTTCGCGGCGATCAGATCGACTTTCTGCGAACTTAACAAAGGAATACGGTTAGCGGGGTTAGTCGCGCGCAGCTCAACCTTTACGCCCAGCGCCTTACCAATTGCCTCAGCGATATCCACGTCATAACCCACCAGCTTTTTGCTCTGCGGATCGACATAGCCAAACGGCGGATTACTGTCGAAGACGGCAATTTTCACCACACCCGCCTTCTGAATGTCATCTAATTTATCTGCCTGTGCAGCACCAGAAACGGAAGCCAACCCGGCCAATAAAGTCACTGTCAAAATCTGCTTTTTCATTCCCTGCCCCTTAATTATTGGTGTATTAACAGCAGGCTATCAGCAGGGCGAAAACGCGGGAAATAACATAAATAGCTATAATATAACCTTATGTTACTTCAGTATTCTGGCAGATTATCCTGATTCAAGTACAGCTAGGTAGAGTGATGGAAAGCGACAGGAAATCTCCTATTCAGACTTTTTCGGAAGAGATAACGGCAGCCAGGCACAGTATTACTACGGTTTAAGTGTAAGGAGCGGGAGCAGCATCTGATTGTTTTGCATCCACTCAACCGAATGTTCGCACCGATATGCAATAATTCTTTTTATCGTTGCGAAATCATCCAGCAGGTTCCGGTTGATTATAGGTTCATGATGAGCAATGCGGTTGCGCAGTTTTCTCACAGTTTCTAAATCACTATAGAGATTCTGACGCAGCTGCGCGGCACTCAGGCCCTGAGCGACGGCATGAGGGAAAGCGGTTAGTATGTGATTGTTCCATAAGCGAGTATCAAATCTTCCGGTCAGCATTTTTTGCCAGAAAACAAACTTTAGTTCAGGGATAACTTTTCCCGTCGTTGGCTGATTTCGTCGCCCACTAATCAGATCATCTTTTGGCTTATAGCCATGGATAGGGATCGGTAGGCTTCGCTCAAAACCAATGGACCAAGGCCATCTGTCCCCGTATACCGTTTCAATGACTTCAGAAATAGCATTGCGCGTGAGGACTTCGCACACATGAAGAGGAACAAAAAAAGCGGCTGATATTTGCGCATTCCACATATAAAGCTTTAAGGCTTTTTCTGTCTGAGGCAAGCCAGTCGCTCCACCGACGATATTTTCATACGTGCCTATTCTGGCCGCAGAGAGGCTATCCTTTATGCTGTTTGACGACATCGTCAATCATCCTTATACTGATCTCACTAGCCACGGGACTTGTTAGCAGTAATGCTTCCCCCCGAGGACAACAGAAGTAGATATACGACAAAGGCTCGCCATATGGTGAGCCTTTGTCGTTCTTATGCTAGTCCGAATGAGCTAGCCTATGCACTTATTTACCATAAGCCTGTAAAGCGCTGTCAAGGTTATCCGCACCGCCGGTTCTGGATGACAACCCTGTACCCATCATGATCCCGAAAAGTCACACCATCTTTATCCCAGTAAGGGTTGAACGAGCTGACTCTGACAAACCCAGCCTCATCCATTCTTGAACATGCTCTAACTATTTTCCCTTACTGACAGAATAAACCAGGTCATCATCCCCCCGATTAGCCCCCAAAATGCCGCGCCAATTCCCCACAGCGTCAGCCCAGAGGCGGTGATCAGGAAAGTAATGACCGCAGCATCGCGCTGCTTTTCATCCAGCAACGCGCGATACAGGCTGCCTGAAATCGTGCTGAGCAGCGCCAAACCGGCGATAGCGTGAATCAGCGGCTGCGGTAGCGCCATGAAAAGCTGCCCGATTGATCCGCCAAAAGCGCCCGCCAGCAGATAAAAGCCACCGGCAGCAACGGCAGCAAGATAGCGTTTCTTCGGATCGGGATGTACATCCGGCCCCATACAGATCGCGGCGGTAATCGCGGCGATACAGACGGAAAAGCCACCGAACGGCGTCAAAACCAGCGCGATTAATGCGGTAATGGTAATCAGCGGTGATATGGAAACCTGATAGCCAGCGGCTTTCAGCGTGGCAACGCCCGGCGCGTTCTGCGACGCCATCGTGACAATGAAAAATGGAATACCGACACCCAACAGAGACGCCCATGAAAAATGTGGCGTAATAAATTCCGGTACGGCGAACACCAGCGGCGAATCAGAAACCACAATTTGTCCGCGAAATAAGGCTAGCAGCAGGCCAGCAAGCAGCGTCAACACAATGGCAAAGCGCGGCAGCAGCCGACGGCTGAGCAAATAGGTTATGCACATCGCAAAAGCTAGCCAGAAATCGTGTTGCAGGGAAAGAAAGGCATCCGCGCCAAAGCGCAGCAAAATCCCCGCCAGCATCGCAGCAGAAATAGCGTGTGGTATCACATTCATCAGGCGGGCAAAGAGGCCAGTGATCCCACAGATAAAAATAAGCGCAGAGGCAAACAGGAACACGCCGATCGCCTCATTGATCGAGGTGCCCGGCAGGCTGGTGACCAGCAGCGCCGCCCCCGGCGTTGACCAGGCCGCCAGTATCGGCGCGCGGTAATACAGCGACAGGCTAATAGACGCCAGCCCTTGGGCAATCCCCAGCATGCTTAACCAGCCGCCGATCTGCACCGCACTGGCACCCGCCGCTTCCGCTGCCTGAAAAATGATGGCGGCCGAGCTGGTGTAGCCCACCAGCACCGCAACGAAGCCAGCGATGAGGGTCGAAAAGGTGACATCTTTTAGCGCAAATGACGCAGGCATGGTATACCTTCATTCTTATCGTGCGTTATAACGCACAGAAAGCGTTAACATAGCAGCGTGCGCTATAACGCACAAGCAGGAGCCAATATTGATGTCTGATGAGTTAACCAGCCACATTGGCAATACGTTGAAAACGTTAAGGCAAGAGAAAGGCTGGAGCCTCACGCGTGCGGCAGAAGAGACGGGTGTGAGCAAAGCAATGCTCGGCCAGATCGAGCGCGGTGAATCCAGCCCGACGGTCGCCACGCTGTGGAAAATTGCGACCGGCATGAATGTCGCGTTTTCTACCTTTATCGAACCGACGCTCGCGGATGAAGACGTGACCTATCGCTCGGGTGCGGGATCGTCATTCAGGGAAAACGAGGCGGGAATGCACGTGGTACCGCTCTTCCCCTTCGACGAAAAGCTACGTTTTGATATGTTGGTTATTGAGCTGGCGGCGGGAGCCAGCAGCACCTCATCGGCGCATGAAAGCGGGGTGATCGAGCATATTATTGTGCTGGAGGGACAACTGGAAATGACCGTTGATGGGCAGACGCATGTGTTGTCCGCTGGTGACGCCTTGCGCTTTGCCGCCGACAGGGAACACCGCTACCACAACCCTGCCGATACCACAGCGCGCTTCCACGATCTGATTCACTATCCTGATAAAAAATAACGCCCTGCAAGCAGGGCGTTATCACGAAAATCACAAAAACTGGATCACTCTTCCGCTTTATCTTTCTGCGCCAGCAGCTTTTCCAGCGCATCGCCACCCAGGTGACGGAAATCCTGACCTTTGACGAAATAGAAGATAAATTCGCAGATGTTCTGGCAACGGTCACCGATACGCTCAATGGAACGGGCGCAGAACAACGCCGTCAGTACACTTGGGATGGTCCGGGGATCTTCCATCATGTGGGTCATCAGTTGACGCACAATCCCTTCGTACTCTTTATCCACTTTTTTGTCTTCGCGATAAATACGAATCGCTTCATCCAGATCCATACGGGCAAACGCATCCAGCACGTCATGCAGCATCTGCACGGTGTGGCGCCCTAATGACTCCAGACTCACCAGCAGCGGCTGATGCTGATGGGAGAACTTCTCCAGCGCGGTGCGACAGATTTTATCCGCTACGTCACCGATACGTTCCAGTTCGGAGATGGTTTTGATGATCGCCATCACCAGACGCAGATCGCTGGCGGTAGGCTGCCTTTTCGCAATAATGCGCACGCAGGCTTCATCAATCGCCACTTCCATCATGTTAACTTTGGCGTCACCTTCAATCACCTGCTGAGCCAGCTCCGCATCCTGATTATGCATCGCGGTAATCGCGTCACTCAGCTGTTGCTCCACCAGCCCGCCCATGGTCAGGACCTGCGTGCGGATGTGTTCCAGTTCGGCGTTAAACTGACCGGAAATGTGTTTGTTCAGATTCAGATTATCCATGATGCTTTCCTAATCAACCGTAACGGCCGGTGATGTAATCTTCAGTCTGTTTCTGCCGTGGAGCAGTAAACAGGGTATCAGTATCGCTGAACTCAATCAGCTCACCCAAATACATAAACGCCGTATGATCTGAACAACGCGCTGCCTGCTGCATATTGTGCGTCACGATGACCACGGTGTAGTCTTTTTTCAGCTCGGAGATCAGTTCTTCAATGCGGCCAGTAGAAATCGGGTCAAGCGCAGAACAAGGTTCATCCAGCAGCAAGACATCTGGGCGAATCGCGATACCACGCGCAATACATAAACGCTGCTGTTGACCACCGGACAGGCTATAGCCACTCTGGTGCAGCTTATCTTTCGTCTCTTGCCACAGCGCAGCTTTGGTCAGCGCCCACTGAACGCGTTCATCCATATCGGCACGAGACAGCTTTTCAAACAGACGCACACCAAACGCGATGTTGTCGTAAATCGACATCGGGAACGGCGTCGGCTTCTGGAACACCATGCCGACCTTGGCGCGCAGCAGCGCGATATCTTGCTTATCCGTCAGGATGTTATTGCCATCCAGAAGAATGTCGCCTTCAGCGCGCTGCTCAGGGTAGAGCTGATACATTTTATTCAGCGTACGCAGCAGAGTGGATTTACCACAGCCGGACGGGCCGATAAACGCGGTAACCTGATTCGCGGCAATATCCAGCGTAATGTTTTTCAACGCGTGGAATTTTCCGTAATAGAAATTCAGATCGCGTACCTGGATTTTGTTGGATGTCTCAGTAGCCATACTCATCAAGACTTCTCTCTTTTTCCTGGCGCTGCCTGGCAGCACCTTGAATTTATTTAATGTTTCTCAGAAAACGACGCTTTCTTAGCGAATTAGTGCTTCTTGGCAGAGAAAATAACGCGCGCCAGAATATTCAGCAGCAGCACACACAGCGTAATCAGCAGTACACCCGCCCAGGCCAGCTGTTGCCACTCCACAAACGGGCTCATGGCAAACTTAAATATGGTGACCGGCAGGTTAGCAATCGGATGCATCATATCCGTGCTCCAGAACTGATTCGACAGCGACGTAAACAGCAGCGGCGCGGTTTCCCCGGCGATACGCGCAATGGCCAGCAATACCCCGGTGATGATGCCCGATACCGATGCCTTCAGCGTAATCGCAGAAATCATTTTCCATTTCGGCGTACCCAGCGCATAAGCCGCTTCACGCAGGCTATCCGGTACCAATTTAAGCATGTTCTCGGTGGTACGAATCACAATCGGCACCTGCAACAGCGCCAGCGCAATCACGCCCGCCCAGCCGGAGAAGTGCTGCATTCTTGCCACCACCAGCGTGTAGACAAACAGACCCACCACAATCGATGGTGCTGACAGCAGAATGTCGTTGATGAAACGAATCACTTCGGCGATCCAGGATTTACGACCGTATTCCGCCAGATAAATGCCCGCCATAATCCCCAGTGGCGTACCCAGCAGCGTCGCCCACAGGATCAACAATCCGCTCCCGACGATGGCATTCGCCAATCCACCACCCGCCGTATTAGGCGGCGGCGTCATTTCGGTAAACAACGCCAGAGACATGCCATCCACGCCTCGGGTCACGGTCGAAAACAGAATCCAGACCAGCCAGAACAGGCCAAACACCATCGTGGACATCGATAAGAACAGCGCAATGCGGTTTTTCTGGCGGCGCCAGGCCTGCATTTTACGCCGCGAACGCTCCAGAGCAGCATCTTGCTCTATGCCTAATGCAGCCATTAGCGCGCCCCCTCATTTTTAGCCAAACGCATCACCATCAGCTTTGAACATGCCAGAACAATAAAGGTAATCACAAACAGAATCAGCCCCAGCTCCATCAGCGCTGCCGTGTGCAAGCCGGATTCCGCTTCGGCGAATTCGTTCGCCAGTGCAGAGGTAATACTGTTGCCTGGCATATACAGCGATGCGCTGTCGAGCTGGTAGGTGTTACCGATGATAAAGGTCACCGCCATGGTTTCCCCCAACGCGCGTCCCAGTCCCAACATCACCCCGCCGATTACGCCGTTTTTGGTGTAAGGCAGCACAATGCGCCAGATGACTTCCCACGTCGTACAGCCAATGCCGTAAGCGGACTCTTTCATCATCACCGGCGTTTGCTCAAACACGTCACGCATCACCGCCGCAATGTACGGGATAATCATGATGGCCAGAATGACGCCAGCCGCCAGAATACCGATCCCGAATGCCGGGCCGGAGAACAGCGAACCAACAATAGGAATACCGGACAGGACATTTCCTACCGGCTGTTGGAAGTATTTGGCAAACAGTGGAGCGAAAATGAACAGCCCCCACATGCCGTAGACAATACTCGGTATGGCCGCCAGCAATTCAATCGCCACGCCAAGCGGACGCTTCAACCAGGCTGGTGCCAGTTCTGTCAGAAATAGCGCAATCCCGAAGCTAATCGGAATCGCAATAATCAGTGCAATCAGTGAGGTAACGATGGTGCCGTAAATCGGAACCAGTGCACCAAACTGCTCTGCGGGCGCATCCCACTCTTTCGTCCACAAGAAGGCAAAACCGAACTTCTCGATGCTAGGCCAGGACGCCACAATCAGGGAAACAATGATGCCGCCCAAGAGCAGTAGCGTGACCAGCGCCGCCAGTTTTACCAGCGTGCTGAAGAGGATATCGCCATATTTTCCCGGGGCTTTGATAGTTGGCTTGTACTCCGCCATACGTCTCTCTTCTCGTTTTAACTACATTTGATAAGCTATTGAAGGCAGAGAGGTTGCTATCACCTCTCCGCCCCGATACGACGTGTTATTCCACTACATCTTTCCCAGAACCTGACAACCTCATCACGCTCTGGTTATCAACACGATGGTGTCGATACAATAATTAGTACAGAGCTTTACCGCTGCTGTCTTTTACCTGGGTTTTCCAGGCAGCACGGATTTGCTCAACCACTTCTTTTGGCAGTGTTGCGTAATCCAGCGCTTCAGCTTGCTCGCCGCCTTTCTTGAACGCCCAGTCGAAGAATTTCAACACTTCAGCGCCCTGCTCAGGTTTTTCCTGTTTGGTCTGAACCAGGATAAACGTGGTTGAGGTAATCGGCCATGCATCAGCGCCTTTCTGGTTCGTCAGATCCTGAGCGAAAGACTTGCTCCAGTCGATTTCTTTAGCCGCGTTGCTGAAGCTTGCGCCAGTCGGGCTAACCGCTTTGCCATCGGCAGAAATCAGTTTGGTGTAAGCCAGGTTGTTTTGCTTGGCATACGCGTATTCTACGTAACCGATAGAACCAGGCAGACGCTGTACGAACGCCGCGATACCATCGTTACCTTTACCGCCCAGACCGGTTGGCCAGTTCACAGTAGAACCTGCACCAATCTTCTCTTTCCACTCTGGGTTCACTTTTGCCAGGTAGCTGGTGAATACGAAAGACGTACCAGAACCGTCAGCACGACGAACCACTGCGATGTCCTGATCCGGCAGCTTGGCATTCGGGTTCAGTTTGGTGATCGCCGGGTCGTTCCATTTTTTGATGTTGCCCAGGTAGATATCACCCAGCGTTTTACCATCCAGCGTTAAATCGCCAGATTTGATACCAGGAACGTTCACTGCCAGCACCACGCCACCGATAACGGTTGGGAACTGGAATAAACCATCCTGTGCTAATTTGTCGTCAGCCAGAGGGGCGTCAGAAGCACCGAAATCGACTGTTTTAGCGATAATCTGTTTTACACCACCAGAAGAACCGATGCCTTGATAGTTAACTTTATTACCGGTTTCTTTTTGATAGGAGTCAGCCCATTTGGCATAAACAGGCGCAGGGAATGTCGCACCGGCACCGGTGAGGTTAGCAGCAGCTAAAGCAGAAAATGCCGTCAGAGAAAAGGTTGCCGCAACAACACTGGCAAGAGTGGTACGCATCAGTTTCATAATCCCTCCTGTGGGATACTCAAACGTGTCGACGTAACGTCGTTATCAATCAGAGTTATCAAATCAGAGTGTAGTTCGCAGGAGGAAAAATAGGACAGTTTGGTGACAGTAAAATGTACGCAATATGACAGTTTTATGACAGTGACGTAGGGTGCAGGAAAATTCAGGCATCACCAGCCAGAACAGGCGTTCTGACTGGTGCAGGGGATCGGTCAGTGAGTCTAGTTATGGCTAAGTAATTTGCACGGCGTAGTCGTGGCAGTAACAGCCAATCTTGCCAGCAAAAGTTTGGCCACTCATCATGTTGCCAGATCCAGTCTACGGTCATCGATAATCTCGTTGATTCTGTGTCGCGGGCAAGCAGTGCAATGCCAAAAATGAGCCGAATTGACACCACATTCGGCTCACGATATGAACCGATAATAACCGCCATTCGGCTCATGACACAATCCGCATTATGGATGACAGGGAGTTGAACTGATTACAAAGTGGTGTTGCCTATATAATCCTGTTCACTGACCTGTTCAAACCACTCAGCGGCTTGACCATTCACTGCTTCCTGTATGGCAATATGCGTCATAGCTGTATTGGCCGTAGCTCCATGCCAATGCTTTTCACCCGGCGATATCCACACAATATCACCCGAGCAAATTTCTCGAATGGAGCCACCTTCAACTTGAATCCATCCGATTCCTTTAGTCACAATCAGTGTTTGCCCAAGTGGATGACTGTGCCATGCCGTTCGAGCTCTAGGTTCGAATGTTACAGTCCCTATCGATACCGTAGCAGGCAGTGGAGCCTGAAATAAATCATCAATGCGTACCTTGCCGACAAACCAAGCTCCGGGAGCTTGCAGCGAAGATTTCGTGCCATTAGCAATTATTTCCATACATTTACCTCTCTATTGCTGAGTTTGCTTGCAGTCGTTTGCCACTGCCTACCATCAGTGTTGCTACCATCAGCAACGAGGCGCTGCCGAGCAAGGTGGCGCCTATGGTGTAGTGATCGAGCAGCCAGCCACCGATGCTGGCCCCCAGCATGATGGAGAGCTGAATTGCGGCAACGATGAGGCCGCCACCATTCTCGGGGGCATCGTGGATCCCCCGAGCTATCCAGGCGGACCAGGCAACCGGAATGGCGGCATTGATAGCACCCCACAGGGTCAGCATCAGCGCGACGCCCCAGAAGGAGTGCTGGATGGCGAGCAGGCCAAGGGTGATGAGTGCAAGCATCAGGGGCAGCCATCGCAGCAGCCGGTATAGGTGACGATGCAGGGTGGCGCTGGCCACCGAGGTGCCCACGAATCCGGCCATTCCTAGTGCCAGCAGCAGGGAGGAGAGTTCCGGCAGGCTGGTTTGGGTACGCGTCTCCAGAAACGGTCGGAAGTAGGTAAACGCACAGAAGGCGCCAGCAAAGGTGAGCATGACGCCGAGCATGGCCATCGCCACATTGGGTCGCTTGAGCAGCCCCAGAATCGGATCAGCACTGTGCTTGCTTCGTATCGAAGGCAGGCTGACGGCTATCCACAGTAGGTTCAGCACAACCAGTGGGGTAAGCAGCCAGAACACGCCCCGCCAGCCGATGATGCCACCCAGATAGCTGCCGAGCGGAGCTGCAAAGGCGGTCGCGACGGCGTTGCCGGTGTACATGAGACCGAGGGCCCTAGGCACCGAGTTGGGGGACACCAGCCTCATGATGGTGGCGGTGGCTAGTGCCCAGAATCCACCGACCACCACGCCCAGCAGGGCCCGGGCCAGCATCAGTAGCGCAAAGTTGGGGCTTAGCGCGATCAGGATGAGGGAGATCAGCATCACCAGTGCCAATACCATCAGCACATGACGCCGCTCATGGTGGGCGCAGACCCGAGTGACCAGCAGGCTGGCGACGACGGCGAAGAGACCCGAGATGGAGATGGCAAGGCCTGCCTGGCCATCGCTGGCACCGAGATCGCGGGCGATCGGGGTCAGTAGGCTGACCGGCATAAACTCGGCGGCAATCAGCAGAGCCACGCAGAGGGACATGGCCCCCACGGCCCCCCAATGTTCTTGTACTGCGGGGAGGGATTCGACAGTGGCATGATGAGTCTTCATTTTAGGACCTGATATTGAAGGGTGGAGGTGCGTCATTGGACGGCTTCAATGGTGCGTGTTTCACTGGTCATTGCCGATCAGCTTACGTGCAGCAGACACGTCATGTGATACCGCATCCGATGGAAAATGCGCGGCGGGATGGCCCGCCGCGTGCTTGGTCTTTACTTCAGGTTGGTCTTGAAGAACTGCTCAAACTGAGCAAAGGGGATCTTGCCTGCCACGTTATCGTAGAGATCAACATGGTTGGCGCCCGGTACCACGACCAGTTCTTTTTGCTGACTTCCCACGGCCTTGAAGGCATCTTCGGCAAAGTAGCGCGAGTGGGCGTTCTCGCCGGTGACGACAAGCGTAGGAATCTTGATCTCGCTGGCATAGCTCAACAGTGGCATATTCATAAACGACAGGGGCATGGTGGTGGTCCAGGCTCCATTGGAGTTCACCGAGCGGGAGTGGAACCCGCGTGGCAAACGGTAGTAATCGAAGAACTCCTTGAGTACCGGATGCGGATTGTCCGGCAGTGCCTCTGGCAGGGTCCGGCTGGCTGCCGTGACGTTACCCTTCTGGTCGACATAGAGATCGTGATTGCTATGGGCAAATGAGCCACTTTCTGCGTCTTGCCAACGTTGTTCGTTCAGGTGTTTCAATATGGCGCGGCGATCGGCAGTGGTGTAACGATCCTTGCCATCGCCCACCCCATGCCCCATGGCTCGACTCATGTCATACATTACGCTGGTCGCCACAGCTTTGATGCGAGTATCCGCGGCTGCGGCATTGAGGGCCATACCACCCCAGCCGCAGATCCCCAGCAAACCGATCCGGGTACGGTCCACTTCCTCTTGCAAGCCAAGGAAATCGACGGCTGCGCTGAAGTCTTCGGTGTTGATGTCGGGTGAGGCCACATCGCGTGGTTGACCGCCACTTTCGCCGGTGTAGGAGGGGTCAAATGCCAGAGTGACGAACCCGCGCTCGGCCAGGGTTTGGGCATAGAGACCGCTCGACTGCTCCTTCACCGCGCCAAAGGGGCCGCCCAGAGCTATGGCCGCTAGCTTGGCGTTTCCCCGGTTCTTCGGCAGATAGAGGTCAGCGACCAGGGTGATGCCATAACGGTTCTTGAAGCTCACCTTGCGATGCTCGACTTTGTCGCTCTGGGCAAAAGTCTTGTCCCATTGGGTCACCATTGAGACGGGTTCAGTGGGATTGGCAGTCTGTGCATGACTCATTGTGGATACTCCGGTTAATGCTGCGCCCAGCAGCAGGGCAGACGCGATAGCTGTCAGCTTCTTGGGGAGGACATTCATGGCAAAACTCCTTGAAATCGGGTTTCTGATCCGTGGTACTGGATTGATGGTGTTGTGAACCATGGGCTACATTCTAGTTAGAACCATTTATGATGATTAGATCGGTTTTTTTGATAACATTAATGTGTATGTGTTCTTAATTCGGACGTCCAATAGGCGTTGAACAAGCCATGGCTGGCTGAAAAAAGTGTGGGTGGAACAAGATGACAAGCCGCGAAAATTACAACGATCTCCACGTTTTCATGCTGGTTGCCCGGGAAGGCAGCTTTACCCGGGCAGCAGCCAGATTGGGACTGGCTCAGTCCGGGATCAGTCGTACAATCCGAGATCTCGAGGTCAGGCTCAGGGTGCAATTGTTGGTGCGCACCACCCGCAGCCTGTCACTGACCCAGGCTGGCGAGCAGTTATACCGCACGGCAATGAGCGGCTTTCAATCCCTGGATGCGGGGCTTGCCACGCTCGCACATTTTCGCGATATCCCTTCAGGTACTGTGAGGATCAATGCCAGTCAGCACGCCATTGAAAAGGTGCTGCTGCCTAAGCTGGTCATCTTCAGGCAGCACTATCCTGATATCCGTCTGGAGCTCATCAGCGAAAGCCGCTTCGTGAATATCATCGATGAGCGCTTCGATGCCGGTGTGCGTCTGGGGGGCGAGGTGGACGAGGGGATGGTGGCCGTGCGCATCACCCCGGATATGGAGATGGTGATGGTGGGGACGCCGGATCATTTTCTGCAATACGGCTTTCCGCAGACGCCAGCCGAGCTAGCGGTCCACCCCTGCATTGCCTACCAGTTTGCCGATGGCAGCCTATATCAGTGGGAGCTTTGGCTCGAGGGTAAGCCCATCAAGCATCGGCCAGAGGGGCAGTGGGTCTTTTCCGACAGCTATATGGAAGCAGCAGCTGCAAAAATGGGATTAGGGTTGGCCTATGTGCCGGAGGAGCTAGTTGCCACTGAGCTTGAACACGGAAAACTAATCAGGGTGTTGCAACAGTTTAGCCACCGCTTGGACGGTCTATATCTTTACTACCCTCATCGCAATGCGTCGCCAGCTTTGAGAGCGGTTATCGATACATTAAAGATATAGATTAGGTGATTTCAGTCTGCGTTAATTAAAAAGGGGCTTCCCAAATTAGTCGTAAGAATGCTTATCCAGCCCCAAGTGACCGTTATAATGTGGGTGGGCTGCCTGTCAGTGATGGTCGTGGTGAACTTAGTTGTTCATGACATTGGCATCAATCCAGAGGGGGAGCGAACCACGGCTCGCGCTCTTCTCCCTCACCGTCGGTTTATAGACGATTGTTCAAGAAGGAGACTTCAACTCCGGTAAAGGAACGCTAATGTCGGCCAAGCTTGCCTCGTTATATTTTACATTCCCCACAATTATTTCATTCGGCACTGCGTCGCCCCAGGTTTTCATTGACTCCAACACACCGCGTAAACCTTCTCCCAGCGGAGTGAGTTCGTAAACAACGCGCGGCGGTGTTTCTGCATAGGCAGTGCGAGTGACCAATCCGTGCGCCTCAAATCTTTTCAGCCGATGAGTCAGGGTATGCGCACTTATGCCTGGCAGGGCATCTCGTAGTTGCGTGAAACGCTGGGGGCCAAGGAGCAATTGCCGCACAATTAAGGTCGCCCATGGTCCATCAAGAAGGACTAAAAACCGAGCGACTCCACAGCAGGGAACTTTATTTTCATTCATGGCAAAACATCTCTAATAGTGCATTTGACGTAACCTATCTTAGCACAGCACTATTAATAGTCTGTTTATTTAACCATAGAGGTGTTTATGACATACGTAGTTCACGGCGCAACTGGCGCACAAGGATCCCCCCTGTTTAGAAAATTGGTGGCTGAAGGTAAAAATGTAACGGCTGCGATTAGGCATCCACAAAATCTTGAATCGGGTTCAGCCGTAGCGGTGGATCTCACGTCCGTTCAATCCTTGGTTGCGGCGTACTTGGGTGCGAAAGGCGTTTTTATCCATTTGCCATTAGGGCCTGAAAGCCTGCGCCTGCAATATGCACAGAATATCGCAGAGGCAGTTGGGCTTGCCCGCCCAAAACGGGTGGTAATTTCTACTAGCGGATGGGTATTGGGTGATTCAGAGGATAAAAGTGCGCTAGCCGAATTGATCCGTGGAGTTGAAGCAACAGGCGTCTCTAGCGCGATAATTGCGCCACGTTTATATCTCGAAAATTTGCTGTTACCGATAGTGATTGAGGCAGTGAAAACTGAAGGCGTTCTCCCTTATCCACTACGAGCAGATTACCCAGTTTCCTGGTGTTCGCATCTGGATGTTGCTGATGTCGCAGCGGCACTTTTGATGAGCGATGCGATCACAGGCGTCGTTGAGATTGGTCAGTTACCGGCTGTTACTGGTGATGAACTTGCGAAATCATTCGCTAATCATTTGGGGCGAGAAGTCAGTTATACGAGTTTGACTCCGAAAGAATTTGGAGAGCGCTTGGCAGTATTGTTTGGTGCGGCGGTAGCGGCTGACGTTGTTGCAGGTTACGAAGCAAAAGCGCTAACCAAAGATTCTGCAATCAATGTAAAAATAAGTGCGCAGCAACTATTGAGTATTCATCCGCGCACAGTCGAACAGTGGTTAGTTGATATTGGCGTGTAAAAAGTTATCGCCTTTCATCACTAACACATGAAGAAACTGCCCCCCAGTCTTGCGACGTAGTGGATGAAAATCAGGTCAGATTGGGAGAGTCAAAGCCTGTTGAGTTCGATGATTATTAAGATTTTCTAATTATTGAAAATTGAACAGGGGTAATAAATTTGTTATTTATCCGCAATAATCGTGGAACGATAAGGGCTGCTGATTGAGGTCAATAGCCCTGTTTTATCGTGTTGATTGATCTGTTTTAAGCAAGAGTCCGTGGCTTTGATTACAGAAGCAAGCCACCAGCCAGCGTTTACTTGACGCCGGAGCATTGGTAGCGGTGTTGCCAGAGTTCGTACCACCGCCACGACAAGTTTCTTTGTTGCTTCCGCACCGCAGGCATATTGCACCACGGGTGGATGCTGTCATTAATTGGATTATTCAAGTCACCCAGACGATGATAAAGGTAAGCTGACCACTGTCAGTATGAGAAAGATTGAGCTGCCAGAACGCTTACCATTAATTGAACCCATCGCCCGAGCCAATAGTTATGTCAGACGCCATTACCCTCGATCAACGCCGAATTTTTATTGCCGCTGCCGAGACGGGTAATACCGATCAATTAAGGATCGGCTGAACGCTCCAGTTATTGTGTAAAAATCCGAAAATCACCCTCGTTTCCGGATTTTTTTATGCTTATTGCTCAGGCTCTTAATCTTATCTCCTGCTAAAACGCCACCCGTAACCCCTGACTTCTTTGGGTGACTTTCTTGACCCAGCGCTCATTTAACGTTGTCTTTAAGAGTCCGAGATTGTCACTCTGCATAAACATCGTCTCCCGCTGGAAATGATGGTCTGGTACATTGTGGGTATGGTGCTGGAGTGTAAAGATCCTCCTTATCAGATAGTTAACCGCCTTGATATTATGCTGCTGGCCTACAATCTGGTGAACTGTCAGATGAGAAAGATGGCGAGTCAGTTGCTTAACTGAGTGGCATTCCCTTCAGCGATATCCAGATATTGTTGTTTGTTATTCATCATGAACCCGTTAACGTTCTCAACCCATTATTGCCAACGACGGAAAATCAGCGACGTATTGATGCCGCCAAAGGCGAAGTTATTAGACTGAATATAATCAGTCTCAATATGGCGTGGCTCACCCATGATGTAATCCAGCTCGCCACAGTCTTCCGCAGGTTGCCGTAAATTAAGCGTCGGTGCAAACCACCCTTCACGCATCATTTCAATACTCATCCACGCTTCAAGCGCACCACAGGCGCCCAGCGTATGGCCGAAATAGCTTTTCAGCGACGAAATCGGTGTGGAGTTACCAAACACGGCGGCGGTAGCCTGGCTTTCTGCGACGTCACCCCGATCGGTTGCGGTTCCGTGTGCGCTGATATAACCCACATCACCGGGTTGCAAACCCGCGCAGCGCAGCGATCCTTCAATGCAAATCTGCATGGTTTCACGCTGGGGTTGCGTAATATGTGCCGCATCACAGTTGGTGTAAAACCCAACCAGTTCGGCATAAATCGTTGCCCCACGCGCCAGAGCATGTTCAAGCTCTTCCAACACTAACGTACCCGCACCTTCCCCAATAACCAGACCGTCACGGCTTGTGTCAAAAGGAGACGGCGTCGTTTCTGGCGCATCGTTGCGTTGGCTGGTGGCGAACAGCGTATCAAACACCGCCGCTTCTGACGGACACAGCTCTTCCGCACCGCCCGCCACCATGACCGTCTGATAGCCATGACGAATCGCTTCCCAGGCGTAGCCAATCGCCTGACTTCCTGACGTACAGGCGCTGGATGTCGGAATCACACGGCCGCGCAGCCCGAAAAACAAGCCAGCATTCACCGCGGTGGTATGCGGCATCATCTGCACATAGGTCGTACCGGTAATATTATTGGTGTGCTTTTCTGTCAGCATGGTGGCGAATTCGCTCACCGGCCCTGTGCTGCCCGTTGATGAGCCGTAAGCAATGCCGGTTTCTCCGTTAGTCAGCACCGGATGACCAATCAACCCGGCCTGTTCCAGCGCCAGTTCGGTTGCTCGGGTTGCCATCAGAGACACGCGCCCCATCGAACGGATGCGCTTACGCGTGTAGTGTTCTGGCAAACTGAAGTGATCAATCGGCGAGCCCAACTGTGTATTCAGGCCATCATAAATCTGCCATTCGGGCATCTTACGTATCGCATTGCGACCCGCACGCAACCCGTCCGAGACGCTTTCCCAGGATTCACCGAACGCGGTGACACCGCCCATTCCCGTTACCACGACACGACGCATCACAGCATCCCTCCATTAATAGAAATGACCTGACGCGTGACATAACTCGCGATATCGGACATAAGATAACTCGCCAGCCCTGCGACTTCTTCCGCCTGACCCATGCGTTTCATGGGGATCATCTTCATGGCTTCTTCAACGGCGACGGGCTCCATTTGAACCATGCCAGTATCAATCAAACCGGGAGCGATGCAGTTAACGGTGATTTTTCGCTTCGCCAGTTCGATAGCCAGCGCTTTCGTTGCGCCGATAATGCCCGCTTTTGCTGCACTGTAGTTGACCTGCCCCCGATTCCCCATGATCCCGGAAACAGAAGACAGCGTGATAATTCGCCCGCCTTTCCGCAGACCGATCATCGGCATCACACAGGGATGAATCACGTTATAGAAGCTGTCGAGATTGGTGTGAATGACGCTATCCCACGCCTGATCGTCGAGGGCGGGAAAAGCACCGTCACAGGTGATACCCGCATTACTGACCACGCCATAGTAGGCACCATACGCCTCAATATCCTGTTCGATCACGGTGCGACACGTTTCCCGATCGGCAATATCGAAGCTGACAATACGGCCGGAACCGTTTTGTGCCGTAATCTGGCGTAAGGTTTCCTGCGCCCCGTTTTCATCACGGTGATAATGCACCACCACGGTAAAACCATCCGCCGCCAGACGCAGCGCAATGGCTCGACCAATCCCCTTGCTGGCACCGGTCACTAACACGGAACGAGTCATGCTTGTTTTTCCGTCTGTCATAGTCGCTTTCCCTGTTCTAAAAGTGCTTTTAACTCATGTTCGTCAGGCTGATAGGTGTTCAACCGGCCAGAGGCATACGTCTCCCCGGCTATCGCGATCTCACCCTCAAAGCTACCGATTTTATCGTCACGCATCAGCAGCGTAACGGTCACATCAAGTAGGGAGCCGGCAGGAAAATTATCCTGCTTGCAGCGATAACCCCGCCCACCCAGCAACATGCCGGGACGCGGCTTCTCTTGCAGCCCGCTGATTTGACGCCCGTGCCAGCCAGACCAGACCCCGATCGTTTGAGCAATAATTTCGATACCAAACCAAGCTGGCAGATGCCCCTGAGCATTCAGAAACGGTGCCAAAATGCTCTCGCGGCTGACTGCCACACGGCAGTGCGCGTGTTCATCATCAACATGGATCACCTTGTCCACCAGCACCATAGGGGCTGAATGGGGCAGATAAGCTGCCGCAGCCAGATACTCACTCATGATTCGTCCCCAGGATCAGACACGTATTGTTGCCGCCAAACGCAAAAGAATTAGACAGAATGACCGAGCGGGTCAGCGGAGCTGGCTCACGGAGCAAGCCGCATGATGGCAGTGAGGCATCGGGGTGACTGCGTGAGAAATCTTGCGCGGGCAAAGGAAGATCCCGCGTCAGCAGCAGCCAGCAGATCGCGGCTTCACTAATCCCCGCCGCTCCCAGCGTATGGCCGGTAAGGTGTTTGGTTGAGCTACAAGGCACGCCATCGCCAAAAACGGCGTGAACCACATTGGCTTCAATCTGGTCATTCAGGCGCGTGGCGGTACCGTGTAAATTGATATAGCCCACATCCTCGGGCTGCAATCCCGCTTGCGACAACGCCATAGTTATCGCGCGAATTGCCCCTTCGCCTTCTGGGTGTGGTGCTGACATATGGTAAGCATCTGATGATTCTCCGACACCCAATACCGCCACGCGATCGGGCTGCGGCCCGATCAGCATAAGCGCCACGCCTTCACCGATGGTGATCCCGTTACGTTCTTCGCTGAACGGCTGGCAGCGCGTTGAAGATAGCGATTCAAGGCTATCGAAGCCATTTAGCGGCATACGGCTCAGCGTATCCGCGCCGCCAACGATAGCTACATCCACCAGCCCGGCATCAATCAATCGTTTACCGCTGATCAGCGCTCTGGCGCTGGAAGAGCAAGCAGTTGATATGGTGTAAGCGGGTCCATTTAACTTCAGATAGGCAGCCAGAAATCGGGAAGGATCGCCAAGTTCCTGCTGCGCATAGTGATAAGTGGAAATATTGTCGCTGACGTAACGATCGGCCTCATCCAACCCTGAGGTGCTGGTGCCCAAAATCACCGCTACCCGGTCGGAGCCAAACTGCGCGATAGCCGCGTCAACCTGAGGCCGAATTTGCTCCAATGCGGCGAGCAATAGCTGGTTATTACGGCTGTTATGCGCCGCTAATTCTACTGGGATAACCGGTAATTCTGCATCCACCTTCCCTGTCCAACAGGGTTTATCGTGCAGCAGCCATCCGGTATCAGGGCGCATGCTCGGCGCATGACCGCTAGCAAGGTTATCGGCAATCTCATCCAGATTATTGCCCAGCGCATTCAGCGCCCCGACAGCGTTAATGTAAATCATGCTAGCTATCCAGATGTTGAATCACGATGTGATAACCAAAGACGAATTGCTGAACGCTCATCGGCACGCGCTGGTTATTCCGCGTCATATAGCGAATTTCCGTAATCAGCGTGCCGCGATCGTCACGCAGCTGTCTCTTATCCTCGCTATCTTTCAGCGTCCAACCCGCTGGTAGCTGCGTCTTCCACACGGCGATCGGCCAGTGGCTCAGCATGATATCCGCCAGAACCTGACTGGCTGGTGGCAACTGCGGCAGGACGATGGACTGTTCAGTATGAACACCCTGCGCATCGTAGGTGACTTTAAACAGACGAATACCGATAGAGGAAAGCCCGACCAGAGAAAGCTGCTTATCATCGGCATTCAGCATTACCAGCAGCGATTGCTGCTTACCGTCAAAGGTGCCCGTCAATAGCTGCTGTTCGTTGACCGACGGGGTAATGGCTGGTGCGGGTAGCGTGACTTTCACACCCGGTTTGAGCCACGCCTGTGGGCGGTTATCATCATGCTGTTTGCTGGCACAGCTGCTTAGCAGCAGCACACCAATAAGCAGAAGCCCACGTCGCAATAATGTCATTTTCGTTTCCCTTTTGAATCAGGCAACGCCAGAGGCGCCAGCAAGAAGGCGATAAAAATACCGCTACAAAGCACAATCCCGAAGCTGCTGATGGCCTGAGTGCTGCTGAAAACCAACATACCCAGCGTCAGCAGGGCAACGCACATCGCCAGCGTCACCGCCAGCAGCGAGGTCATCGGTGTACCGCGTGGGTTGCTGAAAAACAGCGTGTAATTGATGCCGATGCCCAGCACCAGAACCAGCGCCAACAATGAGAACAGGTTCAGCGAATGACCGCTCAACGCCAGCACCGCCAGTCCGCCGCCCAGCGACAGCACCGACGGCACCACATTGACTAATCCACGGCGCAGTCCAAGACGAATCATGTAGCTCAGCGCAATCACCGCCAGCGCTGCCATCAACAACCATCCCAGCATGACGCGGTAGAAACCGAACAGGGCATCGAATGTCCCTTTTCTGTCGATCCATTCCACGCCCGGCAATGTTTTGGCCATCTGTCCTAGCGCAGAGCTATCGCTCACGCCACTTACCGGAACCAGAACACCGCTTTTCCCATTAGGTAACGTCAACCACAGCAGTCGCCACCCTTCACTGATCGGGCTATCGAGCCAGCGCTCCGGTGTGACCGGCATCGGTCGCACATCCGGCATCGCCACATCAACGCCCGTGCCTTTAAGACGCTCGATAACCGCCGGTGCGGCAGACGCAATAAGCTGACTATCGCGCTGTTGCTGAGCCTGAGAAGAAAGCGGCAGTAACCGGAACTGCTTTAGCCACGTTTGTTGCTGCGCGTCACGCAGTTTAGGCGCGAGCTGTTCCAGACGCAGCAATGTCTCCTCTGCGCTGTCGCCGTAGACGACAAACCAGGTTTGATCGGCGCTCTGTCCCGTTAACGCTGTCAACTGCCGCTCTTGCTGCATCAGATCCTGCGGCAACGCCTGTAGCTGGGAGATATCATCATTGACCTCCAGCCGCAGCAGCCCCACGACAGAAAGCACCAGCAGCGCAAGCGGGATCCCGAAACGTACGCCACGCTGACGCCGCCACGCGGCCAGCCAGCGCCCCATCAGCACCATCGCGGGAACAGGTCTAACTGGCAGTCCCTTAACCAGAAAAGGATACCAGCACACCACAGTCAGACAGGAGGCGGTCAGCCCGGTTGCGGCGAACACCGCCAACTGCTGTAAGCCGGGGAACGGTGCCAGCGCCATAATCAAGTAAGCCACCACCGCCGTTCCCAGCGCGAGCAGAAGCGCGGGCAGCACTTTTTTCAGGCTTTCCATCGCGGAAACATGGCCGCCGTGGACCATCCGTTCGGTCAAATAATAGAGCGTATAATCCGCTGAAATCCCGACGATGCTGATACTCATGACCAGCGTCATCAAATGCAGTTCACCGAACAGCAGCAGCGTAAAGACCGTGCCTGCCAGCGCACCGATGCCGACCGATAATCCACATAACAGCAGCGGGCGCGGTGAACGAAACACAAAGAAGATCAGCAACAGAACGCCCGCCACGGTGGCGACACCAAGGGTAGAGACATCCTGTCTGGCTTGTTGGCTGGCATAGTTGCTGAACAGTACTGTCCCGCGAGTGAGCACGTCGGCATCAGGGAATGTGGCCTTGAGATCGCGTTCAAGGACATCTAATTGATCAACCAGTTGCTGGTTACGCGCCATGTCAAACGAGCCAGCGCTAAGCTCACCGTGCAGAAAGTACCAGATGCGGCCTTCTGCATCTTTTGTCGTTAACCAACCTTGCGACAACCCCAACTGACTGGCATTTTGCTGCAACGCCAGTTGGGAACCGCGCACCAGCATCAAAGGGTCGTGATTTAACTCTTTACCGCTCACGCCAGCAAACGCGGAATAAAGCTGTGCCAGCACCCAATCGGCCTGCGCCGCACCACCATTCTCCAGCCGCGCGCGCGTGACGGGATCGACCAGACCATTGCGATGTTCAAAAACGAATTTCCCCCATCGCTGCTGCTGTTCAGCATCAATAGGGCCATTAACCTGCTGTAGATCGGGAAGCGCACGCAGGTGTTTCAACCACCAGTCCGCTACCGCGGGTTCCGCCTGCTTGCCCGGCGTCACTAGCCACACCATCTGCCGATCGAGACGCTGCATAAAGCCTTGCTGTAGCTCCGGGGGAAGTGCGCCCATCGACTGCTTAGGCAACAGAGCCAATACACTACTGTTGATCTGCGCCTTCGGTAGCAGCAGCGCCAGCGCCGCGATCAGCGCAACACAGCAGCCAATCCAAACCCGCGCCGCGCGACGAATGCCGTCAGAAAACGAAACGCTGTTGCTCATCATCGCTCAACATCCGGGGTTCAATCCGCTGATTGCTCAGCGTAATTCGGGTCATGTCGCCTTGGCGATCATCCAGCGCAATGCCGTCAAGAAACTCACCGCCGTTCAGCGTAATGGTGTTGAACAGTTTATCTAACGGCGACGTTTTGGGCGTCAGCACCAGTCTCCACTGTTGCTGACCGAGATCGGTAAAATCGATGGAAAAATTCTGCTCTAATACGTGACGATCGGCCTGAAACAAGGCACGTAACAGGTGGTTAAACTGAAACATCTGTGGATTGCTTTCCGCCGTAACGATCTGCGGCGCTTGCCCGTTCATTACCTGAACCATCCGCGTTTCGTCCAACACCATCGTCAGCGGAAACGGCGTGGCCTGATGCCACCACAGCCCTTTATCCTGCGCGATTAACAGCTGCCCACCGGATTTCAGCGGCTTTGCCATCCCCTTTATTTCACGCAGTTGGGTGAAATCAGCCCGCACAACAGGCTGGCTACTGAACCGTTGTTGTAAATCATCCAGCGTAACGGCCTGCGCCATACCGCTCAACAGCACAAAAACCGCGACAATCAGTCGTATCATGGCGTCACTCCAAGGCGCTCAAACAAAATGGGGGGAGAAACAAAACTCAGCTCGCGGCATCCTTCCTGTACCGCGACCTGAATCGTATAGCCGGTCGTGGCACGTTGGCCGCTTTCAACATCGAAAATCTGGTAGGCGATACGCAAACGATTCTCGACTTCCTCGATAGTGGCGCGAATGCGAATGCGCTGCTCGTAAGTCAGCGCCGCACGGTATTTCACCCGCGTATCGACCACCGGCCATACATAGCCAGAGGCCTGCATTTCGCGATAGCCGTAGTTAAATTTGCTAAGCAGCGCCTCGCGCGCGACTTCAAAAAAACGAAAGTAGTTACCGTGCCACACCACGCCCATCGGATCGCAGTCATGGAAAGATACCGTCAGTTCAACTTCATGGCTTAAGCGGGAATCGTTTAGCACCCTTACTCCTTTTTCCCAGCGGCTCGGCCGTCATCATCAGGCAAGCTCCAGAAATCAAAAAAATTAAACCAGTCGAGCGGGGATTTCAGCGCATAGTGCGCCAGCCGTTCGGCATAGCGATCGACGACCTGCTGTAAGGCCTGCTGTCGGGTTGGACGCGGTAACGCAATGCTATCGGCAAACGGCTCGCAGTAGACGCGCAGCTTTTTCTGCTCGCGAATGACAAACATCAGCAATACGGGGCAACGCAGTGCCGCAGCCAGAACAAAAGGCCCTTGAGGAAAAGGCGCGTCTTTTCCCAAAAACGGGCTCCACACCACGCGTCGCACACCGCCGCGCTGACGATTGACCGCCGTGCGATCGCCGACAATCGCCACCCATTCACCGGCATCCAGCTTTTCTTGTAGCATGATTGCGGTATCCGGCCCGATGTCGCTGACAGGGATAAGGTTCACACCGGCCTGCGGGGCAATCTCTTCCAGCACCTGCTTGAAACGCTGGGAGTTTTCAGTAAACACCAGCGCGTTAATCACCAGCCCGCTCACCTGCTGCGCCAGCGCCCGGCACACCTCGATATCGCCAAGGTGTGAGGCCAGAATCAGTTGCCCTTTTTGTCTGCTGTGCTCAATGGTTTCCCGCGCGCCGGGGGCAAAATCAATATCGCGGCCCCAGTGTAGATCGCCGCGCCAGCTGGCGATTTTATCCAGCATTGACTGACCAAAACGGAGGAAATGGTGATAGCTGTTGAGCGGTTTAGGCAGCGGGATCTCGTGCTGACGCGCATACCCTCCGATTCGCCGCAGCCATGACTGAGACGCCTGACGCGCGGTACGGCCCGTCAGCCAGTAAAACGCAATAACAGGCCAGAGAAACAGCGTAAACACCCCGCGTCCTAACCGTTGATATACCGCCAGCATGAACCGCATACCGAGCAGGCCTTTGCGCTCCGACACGCCAGCCCAGTGTTGCTGACGCTGCCGCATTAGCAGCACGGGAATGCGCGGAAGCATGCCGAAAAACAGACGGGTATGCATCCAGGAAATCCGCAGGTTATCGTGCAGCGCATCGAAATGAGACAGGCCGTTTTCTGGATACGTCACCGCCGTTTCAATAAAGCGGCTAGGCGTTCCCGCCCAATACAGACGCACCATAATTTCCGTATCGAAATCCATACGGTGACCGAGAGACTTTCGGGAGAGAAGAGATACCGTGGCCGCAACTGGGTAGACACGGAAACCGCACATACTGTCCTTGATGGAGAGGGATAGCGTTTCAATCCAAACCCAGACGTGGGTGACATAGCGCCCGTAAAGGCGTGATTTCGGCACAGAGGCATCGTAACGCGGTCGCCCGGAAATCAGGCAATGCGGGTGCGTTTTCGCCTCATCCAGCAGAAGCGGCGCATCTTCAATCTGATGCTGCCCGTCGGCATCAACCTGTAAGGCATGACTAAATCCGGCCTGCGCCGCAGCGTCAATACCACGAATCACTGCCGCACCTTTCCCGCTGTTATGCGCCAAACGAATCAACGTCACGCCGTCATTTTCTGCTGCCAGTTGGGTGAGAACGTGTTGCGTTGCCGCATCGCTTCCATCATCAACAATGAAAACGGGCAGCGCTAGCGGTGCCAGGCGCGCCAGCACCGACGCCATCATGGCGCCGTGGTTATAACAAGGGATCACCACGCAGGGCGAGAATGCGCCATTTACTGACATGGGCGATCTTCCATCATCGGTGTGAGCTTTATTTTCCCGCTGCTGGCCGTGCGCTCAGTCTCGCCCTCCAGAATGGTGTAGCTAAAGGTCAGTTGCTGTTTTCCGGTGTGCCATGTCAGCACCAGACGCAGCGTTTTACCGGGCAAAATCGGCTGCTGGAATTTAATGTTCTCAATGGACAAGAACGTCCACCCTTGTGCCAGCACCGTCGTTGCGTAATGCATGACCCAATCCAACTGTGCCACACCGGGCAGTAGCGGCTGCCCCGTAAAGTGCCCCTTGAACCAGAACAGTTCAGGGTCAGCCTGTAGCATCAATTCAACCTGAGACGTTTCATCCGTCTTTTTTACATCGTGCCGGACAAGCTCAACGGGCAACATGAAACAATTCCTGTATCTGCGGCCAGGCACGTTTACTCTGGCTATTGTGGGGGATAACGTCGACAACGCGCCAGAAACGCGGCATCGCTAACGGCTCCAGCCATTTTTGCAATTCATGCCGCCATTGGCGTTTCAAATTCGGTAAGTCATCGGCCTTATCGGGGGTATTCAACACCAGCACCACGCCAATGCCGCTACGCTCCGAGCGCGTCACCTGAAGCGCAACCGCATCAGCAATATCGGGCAAATCGAGTAAGCGCCGTTCTATCTCGCTTAGCGAGATGCGCTTATCTTCGATCTTCACTACGCGGTCGTGTCGGCCGCACAGCTGAAAATGGCCCGCGTCATCGAACGCCAATCGATCATCCAGCTTGTGCCCCAGAGCGTGTGGGATCAGCGCCGACTGCGCCCACCAGTTATCTTGTTCATCACGCCTCAGCGACACGCCGGGGAAGAGCTGCCACGGCACGGTATCCGTCTCACGCGAGCGCCATGCTAAAACGCCCGTTTCGGTACTGCCGTATATCTCATTGATGGGCTGCATAAACCACTCGGCTGCCGCTTCGGCATGTAGCCAGGGCAAGGTTCCCCCAGCAGAGACAATCAACGAACACTCGGGGGCAGAAAGCGCGCGGTCAATGCGGCGTAAGAATGCCGGGCTGCTGATAAACACGTAACGCCGCTGGCGATGCTGGGAAGTAAGCTGTTCGGTATAAAGCAGTTGGCGGCTATCAAAGCGCAGCCCCAGCGCCATAGGCAGCCAGATGCGAAACGTCAGCCCATATAAATGCTGGTGGGTGACGGAAGCGATCACATCACAGCCTTGCAAATGCGCGCCCCAGCGATCCGCCAACCAACGCGACTCTTCATCCAGGCAGCGTACCGGTTTAACAATCTGACGCGGCTTCCCGGTGGAGCCTGACGTGAACAACACCACACAGGCATCATCCGGTATGGGGGGCAACACGGCATCAGCGACGCTCTCCGTCTCCGCTGTCAGGGCAAACACAGGGCAATCCAGATGCAGGGACACATCCGTCAACACTCCGTCAAACTCATCCGCCTGTTCTTCTAATACAGATTGGCGGCAGTGGCCGGGAATGACTGGCGTTTTTCCCGCATGCAGAGTAGCCAGAAGCCCGATAGTGAAGCGGTAGCTGTCTTCAAAACACAGCGCCCAACGCGTTTCATGCCGCAGGCTTAGCTGCTGGCAGAGCGCAACTACCTGCGCTTTCAACGACCCCAGCGTGAACGTACTGGCACCATTACTGGCAACAATGCGCTGAGGGGAATAATTCCCCGTCAGCCAGTCATTGATGGTGCGGACAGTGAACCCGTTCATACGCGCTTCCTCAGACGCTGGCGTATCAACCACTCTCCCCCCATCAACAACCCCATAAGCACATAGCTGATCACGCCATTCCATAACGTCCACCAATGAAGATTGCCGACAAGGCAGGTCAGCACGGCGATACTGCCGTTAAAAATAAAAAACCAACACCAGACTTTCGTCACGCGACGCGTATAGGAAATAGCCTGAGCAGGAAGCTCTGGTTCCTGAAGGCGGGCAAGGCGCTCTACAAGCGGCATACCGCTATAAAGTGAGCCACCAAAAAGCATCAACATGACGCTGTTTACCGCCACGGGATACCACAACAGCCAACCGCCATCACGCAGTAATAAACTGGCAACGGAAAGCACAACCCCGGCCGCAGCCAGCCACAGAGCCGTTCCTTTGAATACATTGTTTTCAAATAAATTTTTTTCATCACGCAACGTAGCGAAACGCAGAACACACATCAGCGCCAGTACCGCGAGTAACCAGCGATGCTCAGGGTGCGTGATGCTAAACCAGGCCAGAAAAGGCCAGGCGAGCGTCATTAAAATATTCAGACTACGTATCAGCACACGCATCACTTGGCGGGCTCATTAACCTTCACGGAGCAGGTTTTCTACCGCATCGACCACATCCTGTACCGTGCGCACAGATTTAAAAATTTCCGGCGATATTTTGCGCCCGATGCGTTTTTGCAGGTGAACCACCATATCCACCGCATCGATGCTATCTAACTCAAGATCTTCATAGAGGCGGGATTCAGGTTTGATATCATCAGCATCCAGTTCAAACAGCTTGACCAGTAAGCCTGTAATTTCCTGATAAATTTCGTTTTTATCCATCATCAACTCATTTTATTTTACTATCAGGCACTCACGGCGCGCTGAGTGTTGATAAAAGCTGCAAGGGTTGCAACGGAAAAGAAGTGTTGGCGTACCTCTTCACTTTCCGCAGAAAGCACGACGCCATAACGGTTTTTTACCGCTAATCCCAGCTCAAGTGCATCGATAGAATCCAGACCAAGGCCTTCGCCAAAAAGCGGAGCGTCCGTTTCTATTTCATCAACACTGATATCTTCAAGATTAAGAGAGTCGATAATCATCTCTTTAATTTCAACAAACATACTTTCCATATGTATTTCCAAATGGTGATCAGCTTTCTGGTGTTAAAGATTGCTGCAAAAGGCGATTCAAACGGCGAGCCGCCAAGGATCGCGCCTCTTCAGGCGCCATAAAAGTGTCGTTATTGATGCGTTCACGTACGCTCACCGTGAAACACGGTTTTTCAGGCGGAATGTGATACCAGCGACTTTGTTTTCCCAATGTTTTTTGGCTACAGCGAATATGCACGACCCTCAAATCACAGCCGCAACGCACCGCAATATTTGCGGCACCGCGTTGCAGAACAAGGGGTTCGCCATAACGCGTACGTGTGCCTTCAGGAAAAATAATGATCGCATCGCCGTTATCAAGCCGTCGCTGACAGTCCGGCAATAGCGCATCAGACTGGCTGTTAAGCAGGTAATCCGCCGCACGAATGACGCCGCGGAAAAACGGGTTTTTCTGTAAATCAGCCTTAACCAGACAGTCAGCATCGGGCATGACGGAGGCCAGCAAAACATAGTCAATTAACGTCGGATGATTGGCGACAACCAAACAGCCGCTATCGCGCTGTAAGGTTTCTATGCCGTCAATGCGGTAATCCAGTACCCCTAATTTGCGGGCACTGCATAAAAAAAATCGGAAGCTGGCGGAAATGCTGCGGCGAGCCAACTGGCGGCGGCGAACGGTATTACGCTGAATCAGCAATACATTGAACCACACCAGAGAAAGCAGTAAGCCGCCAACGCCAAACATGGCAAAACACATGCCGGTCATCATTAATCGCCACAAACGATTCAGACGAGTCGAAGGGCGAAGCACCAGCGATGGCTCAGACATCTTTTCTCCCCCACGCCCAGCCAACGCGTTCGCCCGGTAAGGAAAAACGCGGTCTTCTGGCAAGAAAAGCCTGTAAGAACAACAGACTTTGTGGTGAACCTTCGCAGTGAGATTCCACCTGAGGTTGCGATTCACACACCATGTCATCACCATCCCCTAGCAATAGAGCGACGGCATAGGGATAACGGGGCATGTCTGCCGGAACATGTGGGTGGTAGAAGTCAGGGATCACGCCATCGAAATCAACCAATAGAATATTGCGGTATCCCGCGGTCTGTAATGCCTTCACTTCGATAAGGCCTTGCTGGAAAGAGTCCATTCCTGCGGCAATCGACGTAGAAACCAATGGGGCTTTTGCCGTAATCGTCAGGCTTCCGACTGCCGCATTGTGTACTGACATAGCAAAATCAGTAGGAGAAATATTCTCATTTTCTGACAGCGCTTTCAGGATACTCAGATTGCGTTCCAGCTCGCCGTGGCGTGAGGTGAAGACAATGGCATCCACCGACTGGCGACTCAGCAACGCTAACCCGCTATCGACCGCCAAACGGCTCCCTTGATTGAGGCGACGAGCCATCATCATGGGTAAATGTCGACATTTATCCAAAGGTTGCTCGGCATTGATAGCAACGGACGCCCGCGACCAATTCAGCCAATCGTCCGCGCTGCTGAGGCCCGGCGCGCTGGCCTGCCAATCAATGATTGAAAATGCTAATCTCATACTGCCTTCTTCCAGTCCGACCTATTTCGGCTATATCGCTGCTATTTCCCGTTTACGTCCGCTATTTATTATCGCTTTTTACAGATCAGCAGCGTGTGACCAACGCCAATGTTATCGATTTGATTTTCAACGATAAATCCGGCCTGCTCTAATAAAGGTAAAAATCGTCTTGCCGCATAGAAACGGCTGGTACCATTAGCGAGACAGGTAAAGTAGAGCGAAGAGGCATTAAGACTAAAAGCACCAGCTTCCCACCTCTGACGATCCCAGAAAATTTCTAAAATACAGACTCTTGCATCCGTTTTCATCACGCCGGCGATTTTACGCAAGATAGCCACGATTTGTTCTTCGCTGAAACAGTCGAGGAACTGACTCATCCACCATATATCCGCTTCACTCGGCAACGGACAATCGGAGAGCATATCGACAGCACATCCCTGAATACGGTCAGATTTCCCAGCTTCGATGATATTTTCTGTCGACAGCGCAATTTGCTCCGGCAAATCCAAAATCGTCATGTTAACATCACGATCGTAGTCGTAGCAGCGCATGGCCCATTTACCGGTATTCCCGCCAACATCGTAGAGATGTTTTGGCTTTAGCTGAAATACATGCGGCAAGGCAGCATCAAACGCGGCATCGGAATAGAAATGATCGAATGCAAACCAACTCGACTTTGCCTGCGGCGGCAGTTGGCTTAACGCTGGATAGATTGTTGGCCATTCACCAAAAACTTTTAATCCAGAAGGTTCATTTTTTGCCAACGCCTCATCAAGGTAAAACATCCCCTGATAACAAACATCCTGAGTAAAATCCATGTTGACGCGCGTCATGCGGTCATGAAGCAGATAATGACCAATTTTAGCCAGCGCGTAATTTTCCTCTTTCTGGATAATAATGCGGCCACTCAGCCCGACATCCAGCAGCAGTTCAACGGCATAACGATTTAATGAGGTAATGGCAACAATCTCATCGAGATTTGCTCCCTGATGACCGCGCTTATCCAGAAAATCTAAAATACCGTGGTTACGCAGATTGATAGCGGCCTGAAACAGCATGGGAGCAAACGCAATTCGTTGCGCTTCTGTAATAGCATCCAACGCGCTGACATTATCTTTGTCATATCCGTAATACACTGACTTTTCCCTTGAGGTCGGACAAAAACGATCAGAAAAGAACAACAAAAAATAGAGTCGGATAGCAAAAAGATATCCGACTATTAAAATTATTTAATCTGTTGACTGGCAAGTGTTAATTGAATTTCATGATCCAGCGTTTTTATCCAATTATTATAATTTCGGTGAATCTTCCCACCGCCTGCCAACAAATTCTCACTTCCAACATAGCTGATAGAATAACTGGTTTGTGAATAGGTAATGCGAACATTTGCCACATGGCTGCGCTGAACTAGACGACCATCAATCGCCCCCACATAAGCCTGAGTCATCGCCCACTTACGTTTTTGTCCTGCTTCAATAATGGCATTTTTTACTTGTTCTGTTGTGTGCTGCCCAGTGATGGACTGTGTCACATTCGCTACCGGAACCGTACGCTCAGCACAACCAGCCAATATAAGAACAGAGACTAAAGCGGCGAAAATAATCTGTTTTTTCATAAAATCCCTATCAAACAAAAACATCACTGCCAAAAAAGAATTCGTTTCTGATGCAAGATGTAAAACTAATGCATCATTAAAACTATTTTACACAAAATAGAGATAACCTGACAAAAGAAACATGGTTCCCTGCCTCAGGTTTTATCAAACAGATATCGGTAGTGTGAAGCAGAGCAATAAGCACAACTAAAGAATGGATATAAAAAATCCGCCTTATGTTTATCGACATAAGGCGGACGATCGTGGCTAACAAAATACCGGAAAGTTATTCTACCGTAACGGATTTCGCCAGGTTACGTGGCTGATCGACATCGGTGCCTTTAATCAGCGCGACGTGATAAGACAGCAACTGCAACGGCACCGTATAGAAGATTGGCGCAATCACTTCTTCGATATGCGGCAGTGGAATAATCTTCATATTTTCGCTGCTGGTGAAACCGGCATCTTCGTCAGCGAAGACATACAGCTCACCGCCGCGCGCCCGAACTTCTTCGATGTTGGATTTCAATTTTTCCAACAGCTCGTTGTTCGGTGCCACGACAACAACCGGCATATCCGCATCAATCAGCGCCAGAGGGCCGTGTTTCAGCTCGCCTGCCGCATAGGCTTCCGCGTGGATGTAAGAAATCTCTTTCAGCTTCAGCGCCCCTTCCATTGCGATCGGATACTGATCGCCACGGCCGAGGAACAGCGCATGGTGCTTGTCAGAGAAACCTTCCGCCAAAGATTCGATGAGCTTGTCCTGAGATAGCATTTGCTCAATACGCGCTGGCAGCGCCTGCAAACCGTGAACGATCTCATGCTCAATTTTCGCATCCATACCGCGCAGGCGGCCAACACGCGCCACCAGCATCAGCAGAACGGTAAGCTGGGTAGTGAAGGCTTTGGTCGAGGCCACGCCAATCTCTACGCCCGCTTTGGTCATCAGCGCCAGATCGGATTCACGCACCAGCGAGGAACCCGCAACGTTACAAATGGCTAACGAACCCAGATAGCCCAGCTCTTTGGACAAACGCAGTGCCGCCAGCGTATCTGCCGTTTCACCAGACTGAGATAGGGTAATCATCAGGCTGTTCTTACGCACAGCAGGTTTGCGATAGCGGAATTCGGAAGCAATTTCCACGTCGCACGGAATCCCCGCCAGCGCTTCAAACCAGTAACGGGAAACCATACCGGAGTTGTAGGACGTACCGCAGGCGATAATCTGAACGTGTTCAACCTTCGCCAGCAGCTCATCCGCTTTCGGGCCTAACTCAGAAAGATTGATCTCGCCGTGGCTGAAACGCCCTTCAAGGGTGTTCTTGATCGCCATCGGCTGTTCGTAGATCTCTTTCTGCATGTAGTGACGATACGCGCCTTTGTCACCGGCATCGTAATTCACTTTTGATTCAATTTCTTCGCGTACAGCAAGTTGGCCGGATTTATCAAACACGCGTACATCACGACGGGTGATTTCCGCAATGTCACCTTCTTCCAGGAACATGAAACGGCGAGTCACAGGCAGTAATGCCAACTGATCGGAGGCAATGAAGTTTTCACCCACACCACGGCCAATCACCAGCGGGCTACCAGAACGCGCGGCAACCAGTACGCTCGGATCGCGGTTATCCAACACCACCATGCCATACGCACCGCGCAGCTGTGGGATCACACGCTTAACCACGTCAACCAGCGTTCCGCCGGTCTGCTGCTGTTCAAAATGAACCAGATGAGCAACCACTTCGGTATCGGTTTCAGAAACAAAACGATAGCCGCGACCAATCAGCAGTTCGCGCAGCGGTTCATGGTTTTCGATAATGCCGTTATGGACGATAGTGATATGTTCAGAAACATGCGGGTGTGCGTTCTCTTCAGAAGGTTCACCGTGCGTTGCCCAGCGAGTATGGGCAATACCCGTACCGCCGTGCAGTTCATGCTCTTCGGCTGCCTGAGACAGCACCTGCACTTTCCCCAAACGGCGCAAACGAGCGACATGTCCTTCGCTGTCAACAACCGCCAGGCCCGCAGAGTCATAGCCGCGGTACTCAAGACGGCGTAAACCTTCCAACAAAATTTCAGCAACATCACGTTGCGCAACAGCGCCTACAATTCCACACATCGATGGTATTCCTATAAAAGTGACATATTGTGTCACCAGGGATGTCTTAGACCTGATTGTTCCGGTTTTTCCGGGTTCCCCGAGCCTTGTAGAGAGTTGGGGATTATTATGTTTTGTTCTGTGCTCGGGGACCGACCCACACAGGGGATAGGCCAAAGCACAGGGCAAAACCGCCTCCGCCGCGTGCGGAGGCATTAAATATTATTTCTTTTTCACCGGACGTTGCCAGCCGGAAATATGCCGTTGCTTCACGCGACCGACCACCAGCTCATTCTCTGCCACATCATGCGTAACCGTCGTTCCTGCACCGATCGTCGCACCGCTGGCTATGCTAACGGGCGCTACCAGCTGACTATCCGAACCAACAAATACATCGTCACCAATAACCGTTTTATGTTTATTCGCGCCGTCATAATTACAGGTGATCGTTCCTGCGCCAATATTAACACCGGAACCGATATCCGCATCACCCAAATAGCTAAGGTGACCCGCTTTTGATCCTTTACCCAGCCGCGCTTTTTTCAGTTCGACAAAGTTGCCAACATGCGCACCCTCAGCTAATTCCGAGCCAGGACGCAAGCGAGCAAACGGGCCAACGGTACACTGTGCTTCTAACACCGCGTCTTCCAACACGGAATAAGGGCTGATCTCTGTGTCATCGCCAAGGATGCAATTTTTAATTACGCAGCCAGCACCGATTTTCACCCGGTTGCCCAGCTTAACATTGCCTTCCACGATCACATTGATATCAATCACCACATCGCGACCATGAGTCAGTTCGCCACGCAGATCAAATCGTGCCGGATCGAGCAGCATGACACCCGCCAGCAGCAGTTTATCCGCCTGTTCACGCTGATAAACCCGCTCCAGCGCCGACAGTTGCAGACGATTATTAACGCCTTCAACTTCGCTCAGCCGCTCTGGATGGACCGCTTCAACACGCTGACCTTCTTCCGCTGCCATCGCAATAATATCGGTGATGTAAAACTCACCCTGTGCGTTGTTGTTATTCAACTGGCTTAACCAACGCTTCAGATCCTTGCCGTTCGCAATCAGAATGCCGGTATTGATCTCGTTAATTTGGCGCTGTTCTTCGCTGGCATCTTTGTGCTCGACGATCCCAACCACGGCGCCCTTTTCACGCACAATTCGCCCATAGCCCGTCGGATCGTCCAGCTTCACCGTCAACAGGCCGATACCGCCCTGCGGCTTAGCCTCACGTAAACGTCCCAGCGTTTGCGATGAAATCAGCGGCACATCGCCATACAACATCAAGATATCTTCATCATCAGCAAAATGAGGCGCGGCTTGCTGCATCGCATGCCCGGTTCCCAGCTGTTCCGCCTGCAATACCCAGTTCAACGCCGGATCGGCCAATTCACGTTTTAGCAAATCACCGCCGTGGCCGTATACCAGATGAACGTGCTGTGCGCCTGTCGTCATTGCAGCATCAATAACGTGCTGAACCATTGGCTTACCCGCCAATTGATGCAACACCTTGGGAAGGTCGGAATACATACGGGTTCCTTTACCCGCGGCAAGGATCACCACACTCATCGCACTATTTGACATAAGTATCCTGACAGTACGGAACCACAGCTCCGCAAAAATAAAATGGCTAGCCTGTTACGGCATGAATAACCAGAGTTTACCGAAACTCATGCATAACGCGGATACTTTTTGGTGAGTTTTTTCTGAAAATCTCGCTCAAAACGACGAATGTTCGTGAGGAGAAGAAACGGACACTATGCTATCCACATCAACAGAAATGACACAGGGTTTCATAAAAAACAGACTTTGTTTTTAAGTATTTCCATTTGTGACACACACAAAAGAAACAGCGTTTCATTTATAGCAATATACGCGGGCAAATAATTCAATAACGAAGGAGATACAATGAAACGTTGTTCTTCACAAAAATGTGATTCATTACGGAAACACCGTTCTTCACGCCTCGCAGCCGTCGCGTTGACGAATGCATTACTCTTTAGCTTTAGTACACACGCCGCGACAGAATCAACCCCTGTCTGGCACGGCATCGCCTTTGGCCAATCAACAGACGTAAACTTTTCATCGAATGTCCTGCCGGAAAAAATTGGTGTTAACGACGTCACCATTAACGGCAAGAAATTAGCGCCGGGAGATAATGCTGATTTATCCGCACCTATCACGATCGAAAGTCGTGGCGGAAAAATTGCCAACACCCATGACGGGCTGACGTTCTTCTATACACAGCTGCCTGCAAATGTGAACTTCACACTTCAGTCTGATATTACCGTGGAACAGTTTGGGCCAGAAAACGGCGCCAAGCCTGCAGCTCAGGAAGGCGCGGGAATTCTGGTGCGCGATATTATCGGCGTGCCGCGTCAGGAACCGCTGAAAGAAGGGTATGAGGAATTCCCTGCGGCATCCAACATGGTGATGAACGCCATCATGACGCAGGATAAAAAGTCTCATACCGAAATCAAGCTACAGGCGATTTTGCGTAATGGCGTCACGCAACCGTGGGGCAACGCGGGCGCGAAAATTACCAAAACCAGCTATCAGGAAAATGTAAATCTGGAGCAAACGCCGACGTTCCGTCTGAAACTGGAACGCACCAACGACGGCTTCATAACCTCTTATGCGCCGAAAGGCACGGACAACTGGGTATCAAAAGAAGTTAAAGGCGCGGACGTCGTCACCAAGCTGGATAAAGACCACTACTACGTTGGTTTCTTTGCCTCCCGTAACGCCAAAATCACCGTCAGCAATGCACAGTTGACCACGACGCCAGCGCAAACCAAAGCCTCACCGGAGTTTAAAGCCAAGGATTATGATCCTTTGCTTCAGGTGATGTCATCGCCTAAAACCACCAGCGAACACTATGTGGTTCAGGCCAGAGCCAATTACGATGGCACGATCGCGGTGTCACAAAACGGTCAATCTCTGGGTGAAGCGAAGCAGGTAAAAGCGGGAGAAACCTTATCTCTGCCAGCGAAAATTGCCGGTAACGGCGCTGAGTTCAAGATTGCCTACCAGCCTACAGAAGGCGATGATAAAGCAGTAAAAGAGAGCACGTTCAAGGTTGAAAGAGTGGCCTATGCAGACGCTAAAAATCTGTATGTTTCGCCACAAGGTTCAGCCAGCAATGACGGCAGTAAAAATGCACCGATCGATTTAGCCAGCGCCGTCGCTGCTCTGCCAGTTGGTGGCACCATCTGGCTCAACGATGGTGATTACAGCGCGGCTGAAATCCCTGTCAGCGCCAGCGGCCAGCAAAAAACCGTCAAGAACCTGTTTGCCGTCGGCAATAAAGCGGTGATTCATGGCCTGCAGCTAAAAGCAAGCCATTGGCATGTTAAAGGGATTGAAATTACAGAGAAACCATTCCGTATCGAAGGGAGCTATAACACCATCGAACGCGTTCTGGCGCACCACGCTGACGATACGGGTATTCAGGTGACTTCGACGGCAGATGTAGGCAGACCACTGTGGGCCAGCCATAACCTGATTCTGAATTCAGAATCTCACAGCAACCAGGATCCAGGCAAAATTAACGCCGACGGTTTCGCGGTGAAAATGCGTGTGGGTGAAGGCAACGTGATCCGCGGCGCGTTCTCGCACAACAACATTGATGACGGCTTCGACCTGTTTAACAAAATTGAAGACGGCGCCAACGGCGTTGTGGTGATCGAGAATTCAATTGCCATGAACAACACCAGCAACGGCTTCAAAATGGGTGGAGAAGGCCAGCCAGTAGCACATCAGGTTAAACACAGCATTGCTGTGGGCAACAAACTTGATGGCTTCACTGACAACTTCAACCCAGGCGCACTGATCGTTGAAGACAACATCGCGTTAGATAACGAACGCTTTAACTTTATCTTCCGCCCAAGCCCTTACTCTGGCCCGGAAAAACAAGGCGTCTTCAAGAACAACATTTCGCTGAAAACCAAAGCGGGTAAATATGATGATGCGGTTGTCGGCAATATCGATAACACCAACTATTTCATCAAAGAAGACCGTTCAGTTAACGCACAAGGTAAGGAAATCACCGTAAATAACTTCGTATCCGTTACCGTTCCGGAGACGTTTACGCGTGAGGCCAAAGGCAATCTGGTATTTGGCGACTTCCTGAAGAAAAAATAATAGTATAGTCACGCAGGGAAAGGAATCTCTGCTTCAACAGCGTAAAATGATGTCGAGATATTATATCAATAATTCGACATCGTTTTCTTATAATTTAAATATAGTTTCAGTTATAGGGGGGGGTATATAATATACCCATCAAGTTGCATATGTGTTGACTGAGTTCATGCACTTGAGTAAGTTCATCGGGGTTCCCTCTCTTGCCGAATTCATAAAAATCGAATTATTCAATGTATATAAAATTAAGCATAAACAATATTAAAATAAATTCTTTTTTATCCAAAAATAATAAAAATCATTTATTTTTTCAACCTAATAATTAATGAAATTTCATCTGCAACATTACGCCTTAGAGTATCCATATCAATGCCGCCAAATTTCCTCATGAAGACGATATCAGTAAGCTTATGATTGACTATGTTTTTTAAATTATTCTTTTCATTTGATGATTGATTTTTATCATACAAACACTCTATTTTATTTGAAATATATTTATTATTATTTAATATATTCATGATTGAACTTTGAGTGCAAACAGGGTCAAGTTTAATTACACCAAGACCTGAAGATATTTTATTGAAAATACGTCCCCTCTCTTCTTTATTAATGGAAAAATTATATTTATCACATGCAACGTCTATGACCCTGTTAACTTCAGAAGATAGAAGACTGATCGTTTCATCTTTAAACCACTCATTCTTATTAGTATTAAAAAGCGCTTTATCTATTAAAGAAAAAAGGGTTTTGTTTTTAATTATTGAAAAATTATTTTTAAACGAAACCTCAATACAATCATTAGCAACACCACCTATATACTTATCAATTACTCCTTGTTTTTTGAAATACTGAAACCCAACATTTTCTACGCTTCTTGTACATATATTCCTTACAAAGGAAGAACATGGTTTTAAAGAATTAGTTATCATTTTAATACCCTTTAATTATAATTAGATATTATTATATTATCATAAGTTATATCTTCATTATGTAAATAAACGCTTATTCATAATTACATAGCATATACTCGTTATCATTGAAGATACTTGATACAGCAGGCGATAAAGAAGCGAAAAGTGCTCCCAACGAGTGACTCAGTGCAGAAAATTATTCATTCAGAGATAAAATCCGCACCGAAAAGTGAAATATTCTTATCCAGAACTAACAGATGGCGATGAGCCGTTTTATTATCGAGTTCAGTGATCGCCTGAGCGATCACCTTTAATCGCGGAGCAATTACACAGAATTATTTACAGTGTCCTGCCTGCATCGCTCCTTCAGGACGCGCTGTATCTCAGTTTGTAAATCACTTTGCACATCACTTTGTAAATCAGATGTTGGCCATTGCTTAACATCAGTAACATGTTCTTTCAGTTTCTGTAACGCCTCACCTTCGTGTTTATATGCATTGCCAAAATATCTAAGTGTATGGTTGTCTATTATATTTTTTTCTAAAAAACGATTAGTGCCTAAAGCAAGTTCTTCATTATTTTTTAATAAAAAAAAGCAGCTTAGGTGGGTGACAATAGTGCGTGTATTTTTTACTATTAATTCTTTTTCTGTTTGTTCTTCTTTTTCTTTATAGTTAATAACGTAATCGCTTAATTTTACAATGCTTTCTTTTAGAGCATAAATATGCTCAGGATCATTAATTAATTCGTTATGTTTAGCAAAACCATCATCTATTTTATCCGATATTTTTCCACTATTGCTTACTCGTGAGATATTTAATTTTGATGATAGGGAATGATTTTTTGATTGGCAAGCAGAGATCTGTTCTAGATTATTTAATAGCACATTATATTTATCTAATTTATTTTTTGTTTTTTTTTACTTGATTCATCTAAGGTGTAAAATTCATTTTTTACTGGAGTGTAGAGACCACTTTATCCTCTGGTGTAGAGATCATCTTTTACTCGGGTGTAGAAATCAACTGTTTCTCTGATTTTCTTTATTTTATTTAAAACAAGTTCCCTAGCAAAATGTTGGTGTTTATTATTTTTTTGCTAGTTCAACCGCAACATTTGAACTATTGAATAAACGAGATTTCACATAAGCACTAATATTCATTTTTACACCACTCAAAACTAGAAAATTACACTTTATTTAATGTTGTTCATATCAAAAAAAATTTTTTGGGGCGAAATAAAAGGTTCGGTTGCAAATATTATGAAAAATAAACATCTTTCCGTGTATGTCGGTACTTTATCTGTATTAGTAAATTGCAGGATCTGCCCTGTTTCACATGGTCTAAAATGTTAGCGTTGCTGTTACGGCGGGAAGAGAGGTAAAAATTGACATTATGGCCTCTACATCAGGCCTGTTAAATTTAAATCAAAAGACAAAAACCTACTAATAACCACGTCCTGTGGACGTGGTTATTAGTAGGTTTTGAAAAGGCCAGTCAGTGTGAACTGACTGGCCTTCAATTATTACAAGCTTATCTGTTACATCGCTTTTCTGGTCAGCTCGATAACACGCAGCTTCGCAATCGCTTTAGTCAGCTCTGCGGAAGCCTGAGCATAATCCACATCGCCATGCGAATTGCGGATATGATCTTCGGCTTTACGCTTCGCTTCCAGCGCACGTGCTTCATCTAGATCCTGCCCACGGATAGCGGTATCAGACAGTACGGTGACCATATTCGGCTGCACCTCAAGGACGCCGCCAGAAAGATAGATATACTCTTCCTCACCGTGCTGCTTAACGATACGAATCATACCCGGCTTAATGGCAGTAAGCAGAGGGGCATGTCCCGGATAAATACCCAGTTCGCCTTCGCTCCCCGTTACCTGGATCTTCTGCACCAGACCGGAGAACATTTGCTGTTCTGCACTCACGACATCCAGATGGTAAGTCATAGCCATGTCACCCTCCTACAAGGCGTTACAGTTTCTTGGCTTTTTCCACGACTTCTTCAATGGAACCAACCATGTAGAACGCCTGCTCTGGCAGGTGGTCGTATTCGCCTTCCATAATCCCTTTAAAGCCACGGATAGTGTCTTTCAGGGAAACGTATTTGCCCGGAGAACCGGTAAATACTTCCGCTACGAAGAACGGCTGAGACAGGAAGCGCTGAATCTTACGCGCACGGGATACCACCAACTTATCTTCTTCAGACAGCTCGTCCATACCCAGAATCGCGATGATGTCTTTCAGTTCCTGATAACGTTGCAGAATAGACTGCACGCCACGGGCAACATCATAGTGTTCCTGACCAACAACCAGCGGATCCAACTGACGGCTGGTGGAATCCAGCGGGTCAACTGCCGGGTAGATACCCAGAGAAGCGATCTGACGGCTCAGTACCACGGTTGCATCCAAGTGAGCAAAGGTGGTGGCTGGTGATGGGTCAGTCAAGTCATCCGCAGGAACGTAAACGGCCTGAACGGAGGTGATAGAACCGGTTTTGGTTGAGGTGATACGTTCTTGCAGAACGCCCATCTCTTCCGCCAGTGTCGGCTGATAACCTACCGCAGAAGGCATACGACCCAGCAGTGCAGATACTTCCGTACCGGCCAGGGTATAACGGTAGATGTTATCGACGAACAGCAGTACGTCACGGCCTTCATCACGGAATTTTTCCGCCATGGTCAGACCGGTCAATGCTACACGCAGACGGTTACCCGGCGGCTCGTTCATCTGACCATACACCAGTGATACTTTATCGATTACGTTGGAGTCGGTCATTTCGTGGTAGAAGTCGTTACCTTCACGGGTACGCTCACCAACACCTGCAAACACGGAGTAACCGGAGTGCTCGATCGCGATGTTACGGATCAGCTCCATCATGTTTACGGTTTTACCTACGCCCGCACCACCGAACAGACCCACTTTACCGCCCTTGGCAAACGGACACATCAGGTCGATAACCTTGATGCCGGTTTCCAGCAGTTCCTGTGAGTTTGACAGCTCTTCATAGCTAGGAGCTGAACGGTGAATAGCCCAACGCTCTTCTTCGCCGATGTCGCCTTTCATGTCGATTGGATCGCCCAATACGTTCATGATACGACCCAGCGTTGCTTTACCTACCGGCACTTCGATCGGGTGGTTCAGGTTATTCACGTTCAACCCGCGACGCAGGCCGTCAGAAGAACCCATTGCGATACAACGAACAATGCCGCCGCCCAACTGCTGCTGCACTTCCAGCACCAGTTTTTCAGCGCCGTTCTCTACCTCAAGCGCATCGTACACCTTCGGTACGGCATCTTGCGGGAACTCGACGTCCACCACGGCGCCGATTACCTGGATAATCTTTCCAGTAGCCATCTTGAATCCTCTACGTAATTCGACAATACGTAATTCGTAAACCTGCTTTAAACCGCGGAGGCTCCCCCGACGATTTCGGTGAGTTCCTGGGTAATGCTGGCCTGACGAGCTTTGTTGTATACCAACTGCAGCTCTTTGATCAGGCTACCGCCGTTATCGGTCGCGGCTTTCATCGCAACCATTCGCGCGGCCTGCTCACTAGCCAGATTTTCTACGACGCCCTGATAAACCTGAGATTCTACATAACGGCGCAGCAGGGTATCCAGCAGCGACTTAGGATCGGGTTCATACAGGTAATCCCAGGCTTTCTTCTTCAACTCACCGTCATCCGAAGGCGGTAACGGTAACACTTGAACAACAAGCGGTTCCTGAGACATGGTATTAATAAACTTGTTGCTGACGATATACAGCTTGTCCAGACGACCTTCGTCATAGGCTTGCAGCATAACTTTAACCGGGCCGATCAATTCTGATACGGAAGGGTTGTCCCCCATACCGGTAACCTGAGCAACAATGTTTCCGCCTACCGAACCGAAGAAAGAAACCGCTTTGGAACCAATCAGCGCTAAATCAGTTTCAACGCCTTTGTCGCTCCAGGATTTCATATCAGCCAGCAGTTTCTTGAACAGGTTAATGTTCAAACCACCGCACAGGCCACGGTCAGTAGACACCACCAAATACCCAACGCGCTTAACATCGCGTTCTTCCAGGTACGGGTGTTTATATTCCAGATTTCCTAACGCAAGGTGACCAATCACATTGCGTATGGTTTCCGCATAAGGACGGCTGGCCGCCATACGATCCTGCGATTTACGCATTTTGGAAGCGGCGACCATTTCCATTGCTTTGGTGATCTTCTGCGTATTTTGGACGCTTGCGATCTTACTACGTATCTCTTTTGCGCCGGCCATCTTTGCTTCTCCTCAAAGCCTTGCGGCCTGCTTTACAGCAGGCCACCGGGCGTTACCAGGACTGGGTTGCCTTAAAAGTATCGAGGATGCCTTTAAACTTGCCCTCGATCTCATCGTTATAAGCGCCAGTCTGATCGATTTGTTGCAGAAGTTCGCCATGCTCACGGTCAGCATAAGCCAACAGTGCCGCTTCAAAGCTACCGACTTTCGACAGCTCAACATCTTCCAGATAACCACGTTCCGCCGCAAACAGAACCAGAGACTGCTGTGCGACAGACATCGGCGCATACTGTTTCTGCTTCAACAGCTCGGTCACTTTCTGACCGTGGCTCAACTGCTTACGGGTTGCATCATCAAGATCGGAAGCGAACTGAGAGAATGCTGCCAGTTCACGGTACTGTGCCAGCGCGGTACGAATACCACCGGACAGTTTTTTCATGATCTTGGTCTGTGCTGCACCACCCACACGGGATACGGAGATCCCTAGGTTAACCGCAGGACGAATACCGGCGTTAAACAGGTTGGATTCCAGGAAGATCTGACCATCGGTAATAGAAATTACGTTGGTCGGAACGAACGCAGAAACGTCACCCGCTTGCGTTTCGATGATCGGCAGAGCGGTCAACGAACCGGTTTTCCCTTTCACTTCACCTTTGGTGAATGCTTCAACGTAATCGGCGTTAACACGCGATGCACGCTCCAGCAAACGGGAGTGGAGATAGAAAACGTCACCAGGATAAGCTTCACGACCTGGCGGACGACGGAGCAGCAGAGAAATCTGACGATAAGCAACGGCCTGTTTAGACAGGTCATCATAAATAATCAGTGCATCTTCACCACGGTCGCGGAAGTACTCGCCCATCGCACAACCGGCATACGGTGCCAGATATTGCAGAGCAGCAGATTCAGACGCGGTAGCAACAACAACAATGGTGTTTTCCAGTGCGCCGTGCTCTTCCAGTTTACGTACCACGTTAGAAATCGTGGAAGCTTTCTGGCCGATAGCGACGTACACACATTTGATGCCGGAATCACGCTGGTTGATGATGGCGTCGATGGCCAGCGCGGTTTTACCCGTCTGACGGTCACCGATAATCAGCTCACGCTGACCACGACCGATTGGAATCATGGCGTCAACGGACTTATAGCCCGTTTGTACCGGCTCATCAACGGACTGACGTTCGATAACGCCAGGCGCAATCGCTTCAACCGCAGAGAAACCGTCGTGATCCAGTGCGCCTTTACCGTCAATCGGTGCGCCCAGCGTGTTGACCACGCGACCCAGCAGGCCGCGGCCAACTGGAACTTCAAGAATACGGCCGGTGCATTTTACTTTCATGCCTTCAGCCAGATCCGCATACGGACCCATAACTACCGCACCAACGGAGTCGCGCTCCAGGTTCAGTGCGATCGCATAACGGTTACCCGGCAGAGAGATCATCTCTCCCTGCATCACGTCTGCCAGACCGTGGACACGGATGATTCCGTCGCTGACGGAAACAATAGTACCTTCATTGTGAGCTTCGCTCACCACATTGAACTGAGCAATGCGCTGCTTGATCAGTTCGCTGATTTCGGTGGAATTCAGTTGCATGCTCCAGTCCCCTTAAGACTGCAAGACGTCTGCCAGACGTTCCAGACGACCGCGAATGCTGCCATCTATCACCATATCGCCCGCGCGAATAACCACGCCGGCCATGACAGACTTATCAATTTTGCAATTCAGCTTCACTTTGCGTGACAGACGTTTTTCCATAGCGGCAGCGATCTTTGATTGCTGCTGCTCACTCAACGTGCTGGCAGAAATCACATCGACGTCAACCGTCGATTCCAGAGTTGCCCGCAGTTGAATAAATTGTTCCAGTACTTCAGGAAGCACTGGTAAACGTCCGTTCTCGGCCATCACCCTAATCAGGTTCTGACCGGCTTCATCAAGTTGATCACCACAAACGGCAATAAATGTTTTCGCCAGCTCAATCGGTGCAACTGCACCAGAAAGCAACTCGGCAATCTGCTCATTGCGCGCCACTTCGGCCGAAAACGCCAGCATGTTCTGCCAGCGATCCAAGGCCTGATTCTCAACCGCAAAGTCAAAAGCTGCTTTGGCGTAGGGGCGAGCTACCGTGACAAATTCAGACATCAGCCCCTCCCTCCTTACAGTTCAGCGACCAGTTTATCAACGATGTCGCTGTTAGCAGCTTCATCCACGGAACGTTCAATAATTTTCTCGGCACCGGCAATCGCCAATACGGCAACTTGCTTACGCAGCTCTTCACGAGCACGTTTACGTTCGGCTTCGATTTCAGCCTGCGCCTGCGCCACAATCTTGTTACGTTCAGCTTCCGCTTCAGCTTTCGCCTCATCCAGGATCTGAGCACGGCGTTTGTTCGCCTGCTCGATGATAACCTGAGCATCCGCTTTGGCTTTCTTCAGTTGATCTGTCGCATTGGCCTGAGCCAAGTTCAAATCTTTTTTGGCACGTTCAGCAGAAGCCAGACCGTCAGCAATTTCTTTCTGACGCTTCTCGATGGCTGCCATCATCGGCGGCCATACATACTTCATGCAGAACCAGACAAACAGGACGAACGCAATGGCCTGGCCGAGGATTGTTGCATTAATATTCACAGCACAATGCCTCTTTCAAAGTTAAATAAGTTGATGTTTTAACCTCAGCAGAAAACATTCTGCTTAGGCCACCGCAAACATCACATACAGCCCCAGACCAACAGCGATCATCGGGATGGCATCAACCAGACCCATGACGATAAAGAACTGTGTACGCAGTAAAGGAATCAGGTCAGGCTGACGAGCAGCACCTTCCAAGAATTTACCACCCAGAATGCCGATACCGATCGCAGCACCGATTGCCGCCAAACCCATCATTAACGCGGCAGCCATGTACAGCAGATCCACACTCAGGTTTTCCATGACAGTCTCCAGTTTGTTTCAGTTAAAAACGTTATTTGTTGAAAGAAAATCAATGCTCTTCAGATGCCATCGAGAGATAAACAACCGTCAGAACCATGAAAATAAAAGCCTGAAGCGTAATAATCAAAATGTGGAAAATAGCCCAAGGCACATTTAACAGCCATTGTGACCACCACGGCAACAGACCGGCAATCAGGATGAAGATCAACTCACCCGCATACATATTGCCAAACAGTCGCAAGCCTAAGGAAATAGGTTTGGACAGCAGGCTGACACCTTCAAGAATCAGGTTGATAGGAATAAATACTGGATGGTTGAACGGCTGCATGGTCAGTTCTTTAACAAAACCACCGAGACCCTTCATTTTGATGCTGTAGAACAGAACCAGGATAAACACCCCAAGCGCCATCGACAGCGTGATGTTCACGTCAGCCGTCGGCACAGCACGCAGATAAGCATGCGCCGGATCGTATCCCAGCAGGCTATAGATACCCGCCCAAGCTTGCGGCAACAGATCGATAGGCAACAGGTCCATCAGGTTCATCAGGAAAACCCAGACGAAAATGGTCAGCGCCAGAGGAGCAATCAGTTTGCTTTTGCCATGGAACATATCGCGTACGGTGCCATCAACGAAACCGATAATCAGTTCGACAGCCGTTTGCAGCTTACCTGGCACACCGCTGGTCGCATGTTTAGCTACGCGGCGAAAGATAACCAGAAAGAGGATCCCAAGAGCGATGGAGAAAAACATCGAATCGACGTTGATCGACCAAAAACCCGTCCCGACCTGCAAATGCTGCAAGTGGTGACCGATATACTCTTGCGGAGTAGAGATTTCTCCAGCAGCCATGATGTCTCTTACCCTTTTGTTGTTAATTACGGCAACGATTAATTACGGCCGGTGCCACGATCTGCATAACCAGCACCGATAAATAAGTCAGGCCAAGCGGAAAGAATGCCGCTTTAAACACGCCTAACGCCACCACTAACAGTGCAATGGTGATAAATACCTTAAGCGCCTCGCCAATTGCGAATGACCAGGCCACACGCCCATCAGCAGGCTTGTGTGACTGGTGACGTAAGGCAAACAGCACAAACAACACATTCGGTAACCAAGCTGCCAATCCTCCGCCTAATGCAGAAGCAGCAGCGTTGACGCTATTGAGGCTGAAAGCAGCACTCAACAAAGCAAAAGTCACTAACTGTAACAACAGCAGCCTTAAGGCTACTTTTCCGCTGTAAAGGGATACAGGCATGACGTTTGCTCTCTCCGTACCTTTTCAGAGGTATACCGAATGACGTATAAAACTGCCTTTACACCACTGAGTCAAGCAGCAAAAAACGAGCAAATTATACGGGTCATACCTGCGAATTCAATCGATAAGTAGCGAAAAGGTGAACAATTATTTAAATTTCTTTCTGAAGCCCCGTTTTTACTAACAATCCTCACGACTCATATCTGGTGTCATTAATTTCTAAAGGCTTCTAATCTGTGATATGACTCACATAAAAGGACTTACGAATATTTACAACAGGATGTGTCTTTTTTTGCCCTTAGCAATAAAACGTATTTATTTTATTTAATTTCAATAGGTTATTAAAAACAGCATTCAAAAAGGGCAATAAACAACGTTTCAACCACCTCTTGACATTATTGATATCATTTTTTTACTTAATTAACACAAAAATAACTAAATTTTGATGCTGATGATTTATTTTCACTCGTTATTATTCAGTGCGAAAGCAAAAGGACAACGCTGAAAAAACGAAGATGTAAAATTTCAGTGATCGCGATGCGTTCTGGAACCATGCCACCGACAGACGAGGTGGCATCCTGACACGCAATATTTAGTTATAATTTTTTTGATAAAAAACAAAATTAGTTTGGTTTAAGCACGATCAAATGGCGCTCACCTTCCAGATCGGGAACGGATAAGCGAACAACCTGATCCAATAGGACACCTTGTGGCAAGGATGACAATTCATCCTCTGGAAGTACGCCTTTTAGAGCATAAAACCGCCCTGCTGGTCTGGCTGGAAGATGACTACACCAGCTAATCATGTCCTGCAAAGAGGCAAATGCCCGGCTGATCACCCCATCAAAAGGCGGTTCTGCTGGAAACGCCTCAACGCGACTCTGCACTGGCGTGATATTTTCAAGCTGTAGTTCATGTTGTACCTGACGCAGGAAGCGCACACGCTTACCCAGGCTATCCAACAAGGTGAAATGCGACTCAGGGCGAACAATCGCCAATGGAATTCCCGGTAACCCAGGCCCGGTCCCCACATCGATAAAACGCTGCCCGTGTAAATGTGGCTCAACCACGATACTGTCCATGATATGGCGGACAAGCATTTGCTGCGGATCGCGTACCGACGTCAGGTTATAAGCTTTGTTCCACTTATTCAGCATGTCAACATACTGTATCAGAAGATTTTTTTGCTTATCTGAAATCACCATACCAGCCGCGTTTAGCAGATTATCGAGTGTGTTGCGCACAATAAGATCCCGATGAAAAATATGAAGTTAATAATAAAAATAGCCGGATAACCGGCTATTTAGGGGATAAGTTTACCGTAAATCAGGCGCTGCGGCGCAGCAGACCCTGTTTTTTAAGCCAGATCAGCAGAATGGAGATTGCCGCAGGCGTAATGCCAGAAATCCGTGAAGCCTGGCCGATCGACGAAGGTTTATGATCGTTTAGCTTGGCAATCACCTCATTGGACAATCCACTCACCTGTTTGTAATCCAGATCTGCAGGCAGCAGTGCATTTTCATTACGCTGCTGTTTCTCGATTTCATCCTGCTGACGAGCAATATACCCTTCGTATTTGACCTGAATTTCAACCTGTTCTGCAGCCTGCTCGTCGGTTAATCCTGGGGCAAACAACGGTAGCGCAGTAAGCTGAACGTAATCCACTTCTGGGCGACGAAGCAGCTCTTCACCATTCGCTTCACGGGACAGCGGCGTCTTCAGCAGTGAGTTGATCTGGTCTAGCTGCTCAGATTGCGGATGAACATGAATGTCGCGCAAGCGCTGACGCTCTTTTTCAATACTCTCGAGCTTCTCGTTGAAACGTGCCCAGCGATGATCGTCGACCATTCCCAGCTCACGACCCATTTCAGTCAAACGCAGATCGGCGTTATCTTCACGCAGCATCAGACGATATTCAGCGCGTGAGGTAAACATACGGTAGGGCTCTTTCGTCCCCAGCGTACAGAGATCGTCAACCAGCACGCCTAGATAAGCTTGATCGCGACGTGGCGACCAGCCTTCCTTATCGGCAGCCAGTCGAGCCGCATTCAACCCTGCCAGCATGCCCTGTGCGGCCGCTTCTTCATAACCTGTTGTCCCGTTGATCTGCCCGGCGAAGAACAGGCCATGAATAAATTTGTTTTCCAGCGTAGGTTTCAGATCGCGAGGATCGAAGAAATCGTACTCAATCGCATAGCCAGGACGAACAATGCGTGCATTCTCCATCCCTGCCATTGAGCGAACAATCTGCCACTGGACGTCAAACGGCAAACTGGTTGAGATCCCGTTAGGATAAATTTCGTTGCTGGTCAGTCCTTCCGGTTCAAGAAAGATCTGATGCGTATTTCGATCGGCAAAGCGCATGACTTTATCTTCGATCGATGGGCAATAGCGTGGGCCGATCCCTTCGATGATCCCTGCATACATCGGGCTACGATCCAGATTGTTACGGATCACATCATGGGTCTTCTCATTGGTATGCGTGATGTAGCACGGCATTTGCGCCGGATGCTGGCTCGCATTACCCAGGAATGAGAAAACCGGCATCGGGTTGTCACCGTGCTGTTGAGACAGCACACTAAAATCGATAGTTCTGGCGTCAATACGCGGCGGAGTACCGGTTTTCAGGCGATTGACGCGCAGAGGCAGTTCACGTAAGCGGCGCGCCAGTGGAATGGAAGGCGGATCGCCTGCACGTCCACCGCTGTAGTTATCCAGCCCAATGTGAATTTTGCCGTCAAGGAAAGTGCCTACCGTCAACACCACGGCTTTTGCACGGAATTTTAGTCCCATCTGGGTAACGGCACCAACGACACGATCGTTTTCCACAATCAGATCGTCAACAGCCTGCTGGAAGATCATCAGGTTTGGCTGATTCTCCAGCGCGGTGCGAACAGCCTGACGATAGAGCACGCGATCCGCTTGTGCACGTGTTGCTCTGACCGCTGGGCCTTTACTGCTGTTTAGTATCCTAAACTGTATACCTGCCTGATCGACGGCACGCGCCATCAAGCCTCCCATGGCATCGATCTCTTTAACCAGATGACCTTTCCCAATACCGCCGATCGCCGGGTTGCAAGACATTTGTCCCAGCGTGTCGACATTGTGTGTGAGCAAAAGCGTCTGTTGGCCCATTCGGGCAGAAGCCATTGCTGCTTCTGTTCCGGCATGACCGCCACCGATCACGATGACGTCAAATGGATCTGGATAAAACATGGTACTGCTCCTCGCATTATCGCGAATGATGAGTGGCGAACGATCGTTATTTGCCCTGGGGAGGGGATTCTACTCAACTTTGAGCCAACGACCAAGTCCGTTGGATCCTCGTTAATTAAAGAAAGATCTTTTTATTTAAAGATCTCTTTATTAGATCTCTTATTAGGATCGTCATGTTGTGTGGATAAGTGATTATTCATATTAAAGATCAAGAGAATGGAGATGATCCTTACCTGTGAATGATCGGTGATCCTAGCCAGTATAAGCTGGGATCTTAATGTGGAGTTATACACAGGACAAAAAACATACTAGGGTTGTTATTGGGATAACTACTGCTTTTACACCTGAAATAAGCATAG